>WLNS01000163.1 GCA_009699665.1 Actinomycetota bacterium | reverse complement strand
TATCTCGGGGACCGGTCTTGAATCGGCACACATCGCCGCCCTGGCACAAATAAAGAAGTCGGCAGCGCTGGCCAATGCGCAGCTCGGTGTGCTGGACTCGGACATAGCGAACGCTATCGCCTTCGCGGCCGACGAGGTCATTGCGGGCAAGCACGATGGCGAGTTTCCCATCGACGTTTATCAAACGGGCAGTGGCACCAGCTCGAACATGAACATGAACGAGGTGCTTGCCACGTTGGCCACGCGCAAGCTCGGCAAGCCGGTGCACCCGAACGATCACGTTAACTGCTCGCAGTCGTCGAACGACGTGTTCCCGACATCCGTGCACGTGGCCGTCACCGACGCGCTCATTCGCAACCTGATTCCGGCCATGGCCCAGCTAGCCACGTCGCTCGAGAAGAAGGCGAAGAAGTGGTCTACGGTCGTGAAGTCGGGTCGCACGCACCTCATGGACGCCACGCCGGTCACCCTGGGCCAGGAGTTCGGTGGCTATGCGGCACAGGTGCGCCTGGGCATCGAACGCGTGCAATCTGCACTGCCCCGGGTTGCCGAGGTTCCTCTGGGCGGTACGGCCGTGGGCACGGGTATCAACACGCCCAAAGGCTTCCCACAACTCGTGATCAAGATGCTCGCTAAAGAAACCAAGCTGCCCATCACCGAGAGCCGCGACCACTTTGAGGCGCAGGCCAATCGCGACGGACTCGTTGAAGCGATGGGGGCGCTGCGCAACATCGCCGTGAGCTACACCAAGATCAACAACGACCTGCGCTGGATGGGCTCTGGCCCCAACACCGGCCTCGCCGAGATTCACATTCCTGACCTGCAGCCCGGATCATCCATCATGCCCGGCAAGGTCAACCCCGTTATTCCCGAGGCCGTGCTCATGGTGTGTGCCCGCGTCATCGGCAACGATGCCACCGTGGCGTGGGCTGGGGCCTCTGGACTCTTCGAACTCAACGTGCAAATTCCCGTGATGGGATCTGCCGTGCTCGAGTCAATTCGTCTGCTCGCGGCATCAAGTCGCGTGCTGGCCGAGAAGACCATCGATGGTCTCGAAGCCAATGTCAAGCGCGCACGCGCCATGGCTGAATCGAGCCCGTCGATTGTGACACCGCTCAACAAGTACATCGGCTACGAAGCCGCCGCCAAGATTGCCAAGCACGCCGTGGCTACGGGCCTCACCATACGCGAGGCTACGATCGAGCTCGGTTATGTCGACGACACCAAGCTCACCATGCAACAGCTCGACAAAGCGCTCGACGTGCTGTCGATGACCCACCCCGGCTAAGCCTGCGACTGCTGCGACGCGGCGGCGGCCTTGGCGCGCACGTGACGGCGGCGCGCCAAGAGCACCTCAATCGGAAACGGCAGAGACGACAGCACGACAAAACCGATCACGAACCACTCAATGTTGTGCTGCACATATTCGATGCGGCCGATGAAGAATCCGAGGGTCATCAAAACTACGACCCAGGCAACGCCGCCGATGAGATTAAACACCAGATAGCGACGGGGTTTCATCTGGCTGATTCCGGCCACAAGGGGCACCAAGGCACGAATGACCGGAATGAAGCGGGCCAGGATCAGCGCTCGCCAACCATAGTGATCGAAGAATGTGTTGGCCCGCTCGACGGTTGTAGGGCTGAAGAACCAATTTCTTTTTCGTCGAAAGACGCGGGGCCCAATCTTGCGGCCAAACCAGTACCCCACCTGTGACCCAGCTACCGCGGCCACAAAAACGAGGCCCATCGCAGGAACAAAGGGAATGTTGGTGAGGTATGTGGCAAGGGCCAGCCCCAGAATGAAAAGGAGCGAGTCACCGGGAAGAAAGGAGCCGACGATCGTGGCCGTCTCGAGAAAGATGATGACCGCAACACCCATTACGGCAAAGGCACCCATCGCCGTGATGAGTGATTGGGGATCAAACGGATTGACGCTCACGCATACCTACCGGCTTGGCCGCGGCGACAACGCGCTCGTAATGCTGCAGCAAAATGGCATTGTTCGCATCCCACGACTTTAGTCGCACAGACCGGCGGGCATCCTCACCCATACGCGCACGCAGGCCATCATCAGTGAGAAGATCATGAACAAAGGGCCGGAACGTCTGCGGACGGTGCGCTTCGCCCAGGTAGCCATTAACGCCGGGCTGGATGAGGAAGAGCGGACCGCCGGACGCGGGCGCCACTACTGGCAAGCCCGTCGCCTGTGCCTCTTGGATTGTCTGCCCGAATGTTTCTTCGGCACCAAAGTGCACAAACACATCGAGCATCGCGTAAGCGTTGGCCAGATCTTCGCCGCGGAGTGAACCTAAAAAGGTCACGGGCTTTCCGGCAAACCGGGCTTCGAGGTTGGCTCGCTCAGGGCCATCCCCCACAATCACAAAATGGGTATCGGGCAGATCCATGAGGGCGTCAAACTGGTTGACCTGTTTCTCGGCGGCCAGTCGACCGATAAACCCCACCACGCGCTTATCACCCGCGATGAGTTGCCGTGACGCCCTCACCTCGGGTGAGGAACGACGGTCGGGGTGAAAAAGTTCAAGGTCGACACCTCGCCCCCACACGTCGACATTCTTGACGCCGAGTTTGGTGAGGTAGCTTGCTGATGCGGGCGTCGGTGCCAGGGTGACCGTCGCCGGGGCATGAATGGCAGCAATCATGCGGTCAACCGCGGCCCGGGCAAACTGCATGTTGTAGCGCGCCAAATAACCGCTCACGTCTGTTTGATAGACAGCGACGCTCGGCACACCCAGTCTCGCCGCGGCGGCGATAGCTTGGCCGCCTAACCAAAACGGGCTAGCCACGTGCACCACGTCAGGCCGAAACTGTGCAATGTTCGCCGTTAGCGACGGATGCGGCAGCCCCACAGCGAATTGCTTGAACGGCATGGCGGGGGCCCGAAAATGTTCGACGCCCTGATACCAGCGTTCGGTATAGGTGGGCGAGATAATCATCGCCTCGTGACCGTGGGACGCAATCGAATCGAGAACCCGCAGCACAGAGTTGGTCACGCCATTAAGGGCGGGCAGGAACGACTCGGTGACAATTGCGACGCGCAGACTCACGAGGCCACCGCCAGTGAGGTTGAGAGTGCGCGCTCGTCCGAAGGTGACCACCGAGGAAGTTCTGCCGCAACTGCGGGTTTGGCCACGATTGACCACGGGTGCCCGTCGAGCGAAGTGAGTCGTGGGCGCTTCGCCACAACCTTGTCGCCGGCGGTGGTGCCCTGGGCGATGCGCCG
>WLNS01000162.1 GCA_009699665.1 Actinomycetota bacterium | reverse complement strand
TCTCGGATCATCGACGCATAAGTGGTATCGCTGTGCCGCCATGACAGAGATCCCTCTATGGCGGGTGCGTCGCCGACGCTTCCGGAGTTGAGCGAGCGAGCATGGCTCAGCCGAGCATCAAGATATTCCCGCGGGCTGAGGGCGGTATCGCTCGGCGCGCCTGAGTGTGGCTCTGCCGAGACGAACGTCATGATTCCCCGCTCGTGATCAAACTCAACCACCGACGTGACGAACGCCATGCGCACGCCATCGTTTCCGGCGGCCTCGACGGGAATGCCACACGCCTGAGCCCCCCAGTCATAGGCCATCCAACCCACAAAACCGAGCATGAACCGGTCGCTCGCTGCATCGTCGGGCACGACGAGTCGCGCGAGCTCGTCATTGATCACGGTGTTGAGCGCAACATCTGTCGTGCGCAAAACACTGCCACGATCCCGCAGCGTCACCTCGCCCCCGGGGTGCGATTGCGTCAGAACGAAAGAAATGCTCAGTGCCACATACGAAAAACCCGAAGAGGCGTGCGGTCCGGCGTCAAGCCACACGGCGTCGTTGGTGAGGTTGGCGTCTGCCGTGACGCCGCCATAGGGCGACCTCATCACCGAAGCAAAGAGAAGCTCAGGGTCAACCCAACCGTCAAGCTGCTCGCGAACGACTCTGGCAGTCACCGTATTAGCCTAGAGCCGTGACACTTTCTGAGGGCCGGTATCGCTGGAACGGAAGCCAACTCGTCTCGGTCGAAGCGCCGGAACTGGCACTTCTGGTTGCCGACTCATTTTTGATTCGTGACGGTCGCATCGTGGCGGCGGATGCCCATCGGGCACGATTCTTGCGAGACTGCGAGACACAGGGCATGGTGAATTCGCCGACCACCTTTCTGTCCACCGCATACGCCAGTCTGCCCAGGAACGGACTGTGGTTTCCGCGCATCGACCTAACCGAACGTGGCGAACTGGAACTCTGGGTGCGTCCCAGCCCGATGCTCGGCCGAACGCTCACACTGTGGACGTCGCCCACAGATCCGCGCACCTCACCACAACTCAAGGGTCCCGACATTCCTGCACTCGCGACCCTGCGCGAGAGGGCGAGAGATGAGGGCGCCGACGAAGCAGTAATTCTCGATGCTGACGGTTACGTCTGCGATGGGGCAACCACGTGTTTCGTGTGGTGGCGAGGCGACACGCTCTGCCTGCCGCCGGCGATGAGTCCGCACATAGACAGCGTGACGGTCGCGGTGGTTCGTTCTCTAGCAGAAGACGCCGACTACGAGGTGCGCGAAGAGCTTGTTCGCCCGGCCGATCTGGCCGGAACAGATCTGTGGGCACTCAACTCCTTGCACGGCATCCGCGATGTCACGCACTGGATTTCCGGTCCGACGTTGCAGGTTAACGACGCTCGTCTCGAATCCTGGCAAAATCAGTACTGGAATTTTGCTGGATTCCCCCGCGAAGGGTCGTGACATGAACGAGATTGTCGATTGGTTTATTGCGACCGTTTCGGGAGTCGATCCCATTTTTCGAGTTCTCATTGCTGCCCTCGGGATGTTATGTGAGACATCCGTTCTCATCGGACTAGTCGTTCCCGGCGACACAATCGTTTTTGTTGCTGCCACCGGAGTGAAAAATCTGCGTGAGTACTGGTATCTCGTCGTCGGAGTTCTTGTCGGCTCCCTAGCGGGTGAGTCCATAGGGTTCCTTCTGGGGCGCACCGTCGGTCGGCGCATACGCGACAGCAAACTGGGCAGGCGTTTCGTTGGGACTACCTGGGCGACAGCCGAGGCCTATCTCGCAAAACGCGGTGTGCTCGCCGTCTTTGTCAGTCGGTTCTTACCCGTTCTGCACTCAGTCGTTCCGCTGGTGTGCGGCATGAGTGCCATGCGCTATCACGTCTTTATCCGGTGGACGGGACTTGCCTGCGTCCTGTGGACACTGCTCTACGTAACTGTGGGCTTTCTTCTTGCAGAGCAGTTCACACTTTTTGCCACAACGTTCAAGGGCGCGGGATGGGTGTTTATCGGCGGCATAGTCATTTTTGTTTTACTCACCTACCTGGCAAAGAAGCGTCTTTCGAGACGAGAAATCGGTAATGACTGAGTCAGAAATGTCCCGGGACCATATGGTTGTGACAAACGTGGGAAACTGACCTAATGGCATCAACGCATCGGGTTCGCCTGGCAACTCAGCAGGCACCCAAGATTCATCCGCTCGCGCGGTTTGAAGATCGCGCGCATCGATTCCGTGAACGCTTTGCTCGGCGCCGTGGATTGCTCGCCACCGTGGTGCCCTATCGCGGATATGGCACCACAACACAAATTCGCGTGTTGTGTCGCGTTGTTTTGGCCCCCGTGTTACGCCCGGGCAGTCGGCGAGCGCGCAAGTTTGCTCGCCGCTTCGAGTCGATACGAGGCTGGCGATCATTTGTGAGTGTGCCGGTTGCAAGTGCTCAGGTAACGATTAGCATCGGCGAATACACCGAAACGGTCACGGCGGATCGTGGTGGCGTGGTCGATGCGCACCTCGCTTTTGCCCTTCCCCCCGGTGAGCATGTGGCCCACTTGGTCGTTGAAGATTCGTTGCCGGTTGAGGCACTCATCAACGTTTCGGCGCCCACGGCAACGCGCGGAATCATTTGCGATGTCGACGACACCGTCATGGTTACGGCGCTTCCCCGACCCTTTCTCGCGGCCTGGAACTCATTTGTGCTCAACGAACATGCCCGAGTACCCACGCCGGGAATGGCCGTCTTTCTGTCGCGCATGGCGCAGCTGGAGAGTGGGATGCCCGTGATTTATCTATCGACGGGCGCATGGAACGTAGCGCCTACCCTGCGTCGATTCCTCTCGCGCAATCTCTACCCGATCGGCACCATGCTGCTCACCGACTGGGGTCCGACCCATGACCGGCTCTTTCGTTCGGGTCGCGAGCACAAGCGACGACAGTTGGAAAAAATCGCCGTCGACTTTCCGCACATCAAGTGGATCATGGTGGGCGACGATGGCCAGCACGATGAAGAGATCTACGGCGAGTTTGAGGCGAACCATCCCGACAACGTTGCGTTTGTCGCTATCCGCCAGCTTTCTACCTCAGAGGCGGTACTTGCCGGCGGGCGCAAGAAGGGCCTGGTCAAGCAACTGCACGGCACGTCGCCCTGGGTATATGCGCACGATGGCGCCGGAATCATTGAGCAACTCACCAATCTGGGTGTGCTCGAACCCGGCGAGGCTCGCGTTCAGCGTTATAGCTAGCTCACCCCGCCTCTCTGACTATACGCTGGTCGCGTGACTGCG
>WLNS01000161.1 GCA_009699665.1 Actinomycetota bacterium | reverse complement strand
TGCATGACACGGAAGGTGGGGTCTTCTTCGGCAAGCTTCTGAATCGCCATGCCCAGCTTTTCTTGGTCAGCCTTGGTCTTGGGCTCGATAGCAACCGAGATGACAGGCTCGGGGAACGACATCGACTCGAGCACAATCTCGTGCTGCGGGTCGCAGAGTGTGTCACCCGTGGTGGTGTCTTTCAGTCCGATGGCCGCGTAGATGTGGCCGGCGGTAACTCCATCAACCGGGTTCTCTTTGTTTGCGTGCATCTGGAAGAGCTTTCCGATGCGCTCCTTCTTGTCTTTGGTCGAGTTGATCACCTGTGTGCCACCCTCGGCCTTGCCGGAGTAGACGCGAATGTAGGTGAGTCGACCGAAGAACGGGTGCGAGACCACCTTGAACGCGAGAGCGGAGAAGGGCTCGGTCGATGCCGCCTTGCGCGTGACAATCTTCTCGAGATCGCGCACGTCGTGGCCCTCAACATCGGGAACGTCGAGCGGCGAGGGCAAGTAGTCGATCACGGCATCGAGCATTGGCTGCACACCGCGGTTCTTGAACGCCGAACCACACAACACGGGGTAGATCTCGCTGTTGATGGTGAGCTTGCGAATGGCTCCCTTGATTTCAGCGACCGTCAGGTCTTCGCCACCAAAGAACTTCTCAAGCAGAACTTCGTCGGTCTCGGCGACGGTCTCGAGCAGCGCGGTGCGGTACTCGTTAGCCTTGTCGATCATGTCGGCGGGAATTTCTTCAATGTCGTACTTGGCGCCCAGCTCCACGTCACCCTTGGAGTCTCCACGCCAGGTGAGTGCCTTCATCTCAACCAGGTCGACAACGCCCTCAAAGGTGTGCTCGGCACCGATGGGAAGCTGAATCACGAGAGGCTTGGCGCCCAGGCGGTTGATGATGGTGTCGACCGTGAAGTAGAAGTCGGCGCCCAGTTTGTCCATTTTGTTAACGAAGCAAATGCGAGGAACGTCATACTTGTCGGCCTGACGCCACACGGTTTCTGACTGGGGCTCAACGCCCTCTTTGCCGTCAAAGACCGCAACGGCACCGTCGAGCACGCGCAGCGAACGCTCCACCTCAACCGTGAAGTCAACGTGGCCGGGGGTGTCAATGATGTTGATCTGGTTCTCGTTCCAGAAACAGGTCGTGGCGGCCGACGTAATCGTGATGCCGCGCTCCTGTTCCTGCTCCATCCAGTCCATCGTGGCTGCACCGTCGTGAACCTCGCCGATTTTGTGCGTGATTCCGGTGTAATACAGAATGCGCTCAGTGGTCGTCGTTTTACCGGCATCGATATGAGCCATGATGCCGATGTTGCGGACCTTGTTCAGGTCGGTGAGCACGTCTTGTGCCACGGGGATTCCTCCGAAAGTAGGGGGCGAATGAGTGAGTGGTGATGACCAGCTGTGTGCGGGCTACCAGCGGTAGTGCGCGAAGGCCTTGTTTGACTCGGCCATCTTGTGGGTGTCTTCGCGACGCTTGACCGCGGCACCCAGGCCATTGGACGCATCGAGAATTTCGTTCATGAGACGCTCGGTCATGGTCTTTTCGCGACGCGCCTTGGCATAGCTGGTGAGCCAGCGCAGGGCGAGCGTGTTGGCACGGTGAGGCTTGACCTCAACGGGCACCTGGTAGGTGGATCCACCCACGCGACGCGAACGAACCTCAAGAGTGGGGCGCACGTTGTCGAGCGCCTTCTTGAGCGTGGCTACGGCATCTCCGCCGGTCTTCGTCTCGACGCCTTCGAGGGCGCCATAAACGATGCGCTCGGCGAGGCCCTTCTTGCCATCAAGAAGAATCTTGTTGACGAGCTGGGTCACAATGGGCGCGCCGTATACCGGATCGGCAATAACCGGACGCTTGGGAGCTGGTCCTTTACGAGGCATTACTTCTTCTCCCTTTTCGCACCGTAGAGACTACGAGCTTGCTTGCGACCCTTCACGGCCTGAGTATCGAGCGCACCGCGCACGATCTTGTAGCGCACGCCGGGCAGATCTTTCACCCGACCACCGCGAACGAGCACCATCGAGTGCTCCTGAAGGTTGTGGCCCTCACCGGGAATGTAGGCGGTGACTTCGGTGCCGTTCGAAAGCTTGACACGAGCAACCTTGCGCAGAGCCGAGTTCGGCTTCTTGGGCGTAGTCGTGTAAACACGCGTGCACACGCCGCGCTGTTGCGGGTTCGCCTTGAGTGCGGGCGCCTTGGTCTTGGTGACCTTGGGCGAACGACCCTTACGAACCAACTGGTTAATGGTTGGCACTATTTCTCCTTGTTTTGACTGCACGGTGACAGCGGTTTTCCCCAGAGATTCGGGTGAATCTGCGAGGTCATCGTAGTTATTCGCCCGGTTGCGACGAGTGTCGAACCGTGTGTGGCGAATATGCCGTGGGGGTCACTCCCGAAGGGAGTGTTGACCCTATGGAACGGATGCTCCGGCGGCGGCCTGCTTCGTTGTTTTGACACGCAAAAACAGACGCGCCTCTTTGCGCACCAATTTCCAATAGTAGCCCGGTTTTGCAGGGAGGGTCAAATGCTGATTTCGTTGGTCGAGGAGGCCACAAGACCTGCCGTAACGACAACCGCGGCAAGCATGAAGGGCCCGAAGGGAACGGTGAGACCGCGGATACGCCGTTTTCGGGCCGCGAGTGCGAGCCCGGCCACTCCCCCGATAACGAAGGCCAGCACTATTCCCGCGGCGAGTGCCTCCCATCCCAGCCAGCCGAGGTAGAGGCCCACGGGGGCCGCCAGCTTTACGTCGCCGGCGCCCAACCCGCCCCGGGCGGCCAGCGAGATGACGAGATAGACACCAAAACTGATGGCGAGTCCGGCCAAAGCGCGCCACAGTGCTGGGAGGTTCTGTTCAACGATGGCGGCAGAGGTGAAGAACAGCGCGCCGACCGCTGTCAGCAGAGCGACGAGTCGGTTAGGTAGCCGTCTGGTGCGGGCATCGATCACGGCCAGCGCGATACCGAGCCCAACAAAGACGGCCCAGGCTAAACACTCAAGAAGTGCTCCGGCCGTGCTCGTCGATATCGTTGCTGCGGTAATGGGTTCCTGAAGTGCCAAAATCACGAACGCCAGCCAAGCGCACCGCGCGGGCGATCATGGCGAGATATCCCCAGGCCACGAGGATGGCCGACACAGCAAGCACGATGGCCGGCCATCGAGCAGCCGTCGCCAGGGCAAAGAACAGCGCCGAGCCTGCGGGGTTGCTCCCTGATGAGGTTGCTCCAGAATTAAGCGTTGCGGAACTTTCGAAGGCCACACCAGCGATAAACGCGGCCACCACGTACGCGAACCACGTGAGAACACCCACGAGCAGGGGCACGACG
>WLNS01000160.1 GCA_009699665.1 Actinomycetota bacterium | reverse complement strand
GTAGTCGGCGGTCAGTAGCAGGTCATAACCCTGGCCCATGCGAAACGCGTCACGAATGTTGCGACCGTCGGCCGTGCGCACGGGAATGTTTTGCAGATTAGGATTCGCGCTGCTCAACCGGCCCGTACTCGTTCCCGTTTGCAAGTACGTGGTGTGGATTCGCTCATCAGTGGCTATTGCTTGCATCAACGTTTCGACCATTTGTCGCAGTTTCGTTGTTTCGCGATAACCCATGAGTGCGTCGAGAAAAGGGTGAGGATGAGAAATTTGCAGGTCCGCGAGGGCGGCCGCATCTGTCGTGAAACCGGTCTTCATCTTTTTTGTGGGTGGCATCGCGAGTTGTGTGAACAGCACGTCTTGCAGTTGTTTCGGCGAGGAAAGATTCACCTCACGTCCAATGATGGAAAACGCAGTGGCCTGGAACACCTCCGCGCGGTTTGTGAGGTCCCCCGCCAAGCTGATCAGAAGTGGCCGGCTCACCATGACGCCCCGTCGTTCCATGGCTGAGAGCGCTCGCGCGGTCGGTAGTTCGATGTCGCCCAGCACCCCCAGTTCAGCGGGCGTCATCACCCCTCGTTGCCAGTCGCAGACTCGCGCCACGTGCCACGCTGCCTCGTCGGCATCCAGAGCGTTCTCATCAAGCAGCTGATCCGGTTGGGGGTCGGGCAACACCTCACCAAAAGACATCAGCAACACGTCGGCCAGAGTCGGAGCTGACGCTTCTGGTCGCATGATCCAGGCAGATAGTTCCGTGTCGTGAACAATTCCTCGCACATCGAGGTCGACGCTCGCCAGTGCCGACAGCACGTTCTTAGCGCTATGGCAAATTTTTGGTGTCGGCCCACCCAACCATGCGATCAGTGGATCAATGTCTTGGCGCACCGCGCCCAGGGGCACGAGAGCTGCGTGAGTCGTGGTTGCAAGTCCGATTGAGACAACGCGACCACCCTGCTGGTCAACCGATACGGCAACGAGATGTGCTTCTCCCGACGCATGCGCGGTAAGCCACTTTGCCAGCTCTTCGTCGAGCAGCGTCACCCGTGAAGACGCCCTCAGTGCGGGGTGGGGCTGATCGCTCGATATTCGTGATGACGCAGCACCGGTGGTGGGATCGCTCGACACCTGAGATCGTGTCGCAGGCAGATTCTCATCTCGTGAGCCTAACGTCCTCCCGGAAGATGGACGCCCGGCATCTGTGTTCTTGTCGACACCCGCCCATTTAAGAACGCGGTCGAGAAGCGACCGGAATTCCAGCTTTGCGAACACTTCACGAACAGCCTGAACGTCAATGGGCAACATCTCGAGGTCTGTGGGCGACACCGGCAGATCGACGTCGGTTACCAGGTGATTGAGCCGACGATTTCGCGTCACGTTGTCAACAAACTCACGAAGGTTTGCTCCCACAACACCGGGGATCTCTTCTCGATGGGCAAGAATTTCGTCCAACGACCCATATTGATTAATCCACTTGACCGCGGTCTTCTCGCCCACCTTGGGAACACCGGGAAGGTTGTCGCTGGTTTCGCCAACGAGCGCCGCGATTTCTGGATACTGCTCCGGCCGAACACCGTAGCGTTCCATTACCTTGTCAGCGTTGTACCGCGTGAGTTCGCTCACGCCCTGTTTCGACGGATAGAGCAACGTGACGTCGTCATTGACGAGCTGAATCGTATCTCGGTCACCCGATACAACAAGCACCCGGTGTCCGGCCGAGCGTCCCTCAGTTGCGAGTGTGGCCAAGATGTCGTCTGCTTCGAAGTCTTCCTTCGTAATGGTCGTGATGTTCATGGCGTGCAGGGCGTCTTGCAGCAGGGGCACTTGGCCAATGAACTCGGGAGGTGTTTCACCTCGCGTGCCTTTGTACTCCGGGTACTCTTTGGTTCGAAAACTGTAGCGCGAGATATCAAACGCGACCGCCATGTGCGTCGGCTTTTCCTTTGCCAGGAGGTTCAACATCATCGAAATGAATCCATGGATGGCGTTGGTGTGCTGTCCGTCGGCGGTTCGAAAACTCTCTAAGGGAAGGGCATAAAACGCCCGAAAGGCAAGGGAATGACCGTCAATCAGGAGCAGAGTAGGCTGTGATTCGGCGGGCATGAGCCTTAGCCTACCTTCCGACCGGCCCCGGGCCGGGTCTATCGATTCGACCGAAAGAGCACGTCATGTCGGGATTTATTCGTCCGCCCATCATTGATCTGAACACTGTCCTCGGAAAAGATCAGGGGCTCCTCGCCCTCAAAATGGACATCCAGTGGCACGAGTTGAGCCCGGAATTTTCTGTGGCGACAATGCCCGTTGAAGGCAACACACAAACCTTTGGAATTCTGCACGGCGGCTCGTTTGTTGTTCTCGGCGAAAGCATGGGCTCAATTGCCGCCAACATCTATGCGCATCACAACGACCTAGGAGTTGCTGTCGGAATCGAAGTCAGCGCTTCGCATACCGGGAGCGGGGTGTCTGGCTTTATCACGGGAACGTGTCGGGCACTTCACCTCGGTCGCACCCTCACGACCCACGAAATCGTCTGTACGAACGAAGATGGCAAGCGCCTCTCTACCGTGCGCATCACGAACCTCATAAAACACGCACGTAGTTAGGTTTTTGGCACTGCGCCCAACTGATCGATGATGGTCGCAGCAACGTCTTTCATAGTCAGACGGCGATCCATGGATGCCTTCTGAATCCACCTAAAGGCTTCCGGCTCGGTGAGCCCCATCTTTTCGTTAAGAATTCCTTTGGCGATATCGACGACTTTGCGCGTCTCAAAGCGCTCGGCCAAATCAGCGACTTCGGTTTCGAGGGCTTGAATTTGCGCGTAACGGGAGAGAGCTATTTCAATCGCCGGCAAGAGGTCGTTGGGTGAAAACGGCTTTACGACGTAGGCCATGGCACCAGCCTCACTCGCACGATCGACCAGTTCTTTTTGGCTGAAGGCCGTCAACAAGACGACGGGAGCAATATTTTCCTTAAACAACTTCTCGGCCGCCGAGATGCCGTCAAGCTTAGGCATCTTGACGTCCATGACCACGAGGTCGGGACGCAACTCCATCGCGAGTTCAACAGCCCGCTCACCATCGCCCGCTTCGCCCACCACGATGAAGCCGTTGTCGCGCAAGGTCTCCACAATATCCATTCGGATAAGAGCCTCGTCTTCGGCCACAACCACCCTCCGGGCGGTGCTTCCTGTCGTGTCTTCTTCGGTCACGTGTCCAGCCTAGAATATGTCTGCATCATCTTTGTGCCGGCCGGATTGGCGGAATGGCAGACGCGGAGCACTCAAAATGCTTTGTCCGAAAGGGCGTGTGTGTTCAAATCCCACCTCCGGCACAACATTTCTAGGGTGTGGTGGAGTATGCGGCGGCCGCTCCACC
>WLNS01000016.1 GCA_009699665.1 Actinomycetota bacterium | reverse complement strand
GGGTGGAGCAGCTCGGTAGCTCGCTGGGCTCATAACCCAGAGGTCGTAGGTTCAAATCCTGCCCCCGCAACAAAAAGAACAAGACCCCCTTGTGGGGTCTTGTTCTTTTTGTGGGGTGGGTGAATGAACCTACGGGGGCCACGCTCGCGCCGAGCGAAGCATGCCTTCGCTCGGTGGTTTCGCGAGTGGGGCGTCAAATCCTGCCCCGCCGGCTCCTGCCCCTAGTAGTCCACAGTGCCTGCCGGACCCCAGAGTATGACCGCCACCTGATTGGCTTCGTTCACACCGACCAGAATGACGTCGCCGGCATCATCGCGCAGAGCCACGGCGTTGTTGTTCGTCCATCTGCCGTAGTCGCCGTTGTGCACGGCGTTGATCTGGGCTGGTGAGAGGTCACGCCAATTGCTGCCACCGAGATACCGGTCGCACAGATCGTAAACGGCCTGATCCCGTGCGACCTGCGGCGGCGCATCCGATGCCGCATAAATGAAGGTGACAGTTTGTGCGGTCAGCGAGCTCAGCGGCAGGAGATTTTCGCCACAGGTAAACACGGCCTCGCGAATTTGCCGGTTGATTGCGAGGCGATCACCGCTCGGGGTCGCCGTAGTCGCCGTCGTGGGGGCGGGTGTGAGCGTCTGCACTGTCGTTGTCGCTGAGGGTGTCTGGGTCGAAGGGGAGTTTGCCGCCGAATCCGGGCCGAAGTGCAGAACGCCAAAGAATGCTCCGGCTGCCACGAGCACGCCCACCGCCAAGATAAACGCAACGACCCACCCGAACCATGATCGTCGAGGTGACGGCTGCACCTGTGACGAGCGAGATGTCGACGCGCGCGAGGGACTCATGTTGTCATTGTGTCGCACCACAGTGATGAACCACCTGAGGAGCGCGCAGTCCCCTCACACCGGTGACGACTCGGACTAGTGCGCAGCGTTGAAGCGTTTGAGGTATTCGCGTGTGCGTGCCTCGCGCGGTGTCGTCAATACTTGCTTCGCGGGGCCCTGTTCAAGAATCACGCCGTCATCGAGAAATGCGACGCGATCGGCTACGTCGCGCGCAAAATTCATTTCGTGTGTCGCCATGACAATCGTTACGCCGGTCTGTTTGAGTTCACGGATCAGATCGAGAACTTCGCCCACGAGTTCGGGATCGAGAGCGCTCGTCACCTCATCGAGCAGAAGCACGCGCGGATTGGTGGCTATCGCGCGAACAATCGCCGCCCGCTGTTGTTGTCCGCCAGAGAGGCGATCGGGGTACTCGTTGGCCTTATCGCCGAGACCGATCCGTTCGAGCAATGCCCGAGCTTCGTCACGGGCCTCGTGCTTGCCCTTCTTGAAGACGTGTCTGTTCGCCAGCGCAACGTTGTCGACAACGGTCATGTGCGGAAACAGGTTGTATTGCTGAAACACGATACCGATGTGCGAGCGAACGTCGTCCTGTTTCACCAGCGGATCGGTGAGTTCCTTATCATCGAGAAAAATCTGTCCGTCATCGACTTGTTCCAGCAGGTTGATGCATCGCAGCAGGGTCGACTTGCCGGATCCTGATTTGCCGATGAGCGCCACAACTTCGTGATGATCGATGGCGAGGGTGATTCCCCGCAACACGTCAGTGTCACCGAACGACTTGTACACGTTCTCAACGCGCACGACGGCGGGTTCGGAGCCACGTCGTGACGTGTTTGCCTGCGGGGTCATACCAGGGCACCCATCTGTTCTCGCCTGCGCAGACGACCCGTGTACCAGTCGCTGATGCGAATCATGGGCAACGAGAGCAGCACGAACAACAGGCCAGCCAAGACATAGGGCGAGAAGTTGAAGGCGGCGGCGGTTTCAATCTGGGCGGCGCGCACGGCATCCACGGCGCCCAGCACCGAGATGAGCCCAACGTCTTTCTGCATGGCAATGAAGTCATTCATCAGGGCGGGAGTGACCTTGCGAATCGCCTGCGGCATCACCACCAGTCGCAGTGTCTTGGCGTACGAAAGCCCCAGCGATCGTGCCGCCAGCCTCTGTGAGGGGTGCACGGATTCGATGCCGGCGCGGAATACCTCAGCGACGTATGCCGAATAGGTCGTCACGAGGGCAATGGTTCCCCAGAACTCGAGGGGCATGCGACCAAAGAGGTTAAGCCCCGGAATACCGAATCCGACAAGGTAGAGCACGATGATCAGCGGCATGCCCCGAAAGAGGTCGGTATAGCCGGCCGCAAGAGCCCGAAGCGGAAAAAACACCGGACCACGGAGGGTACGCATTATCGCAATGATGAATGCCAAGACGGCCACGCCGATCGTGGCGTAGAACAACACACGGATGTTCAGCCAAAGTCCCTCACCCACGCGAGGGAACGCCTGCACAATCGTGTCCCAGTTAAAGAATGAATTCTGCACCTGCTGCCAGCCGGGGGAGTTGACCACCGCGAGCCAGATCACCACCGCGAAAATTATCGTGCTCACCAACGAGATGATGACCGAGCGTGTGTTCTGGCGACGGCGAAAGGCCCGACGATCCAGCTCAGTTGCGCTGGGCCGTCGGGCCTCTCGGTCGTTATTCACACAAGTGAGAATACCTGTTAGGTCAGCAGGGGCGCACCGGCGTCGGCACCCAACCACTTCTTGATGATGGCATACAAGGTGCCGTCAGCGGTGAGATCGTCGATGGCCTTTGTCACGGCAGCGGTGAGCTTGCTGCCTTTGGGCAGAACGAGTCCCCACTGGTCGCTCACACCCGCGGCTGCCGGCAGCTGCCCGAGCAGAACACCGTTATCGAGTTCGGCACCGGTGAGATAGAAAGCGGTCGGTAGGTCGACCACGAGGGCATCGATCTGACCACTGGTCAGAGCGAGCACGGCGTCGTCGTTCGAGTTGAACGCTTGCGCTCCGGCCGATGGCTTAATCTGATCTTCGATCACAGTGAAGCTGGTGGTTCCCGAAGCGGCGCCAACCAGCAGGTCTTTCAGGCCGGCGATGCTAGTCACGCCATCCGCCTTTGATCCCTTGACGGTGATCACGGCCTGCGGCGCCGAGTAGTACGGCGACGAGAAGTCAACGTTGGCCTTGCGCTCGTCGGTGATGGAGTACTGCTGCAGGTTGAAGTCAAAGTCCTTGGCTCCCGGAGCGATGGCGGCGTCGAATGTGGTGCGCACCCACACGACGTCAGCTGCGGCGAAGCCCAACTCCTCGGCAACGGCGTAAGCAACGGCTGCCTCAAAACCTTCTCCGGACTCGGGTGCATCGTCAATTACATAGGGAAAGTAGGCGGGCTCGCCTGTTCCCACGGTGATTTTGCCAGCGGTGACATAGTCGCCAGAGGCTGAGCCGCTTGCGCAACCGGTGAGCAGCAGGGCAGCAGCAGCCACGGTGGCTGCGGCGCCGAGTGCCAGGCGCTTGCGAAATGAGGTGCGTGTCATTATTTCTCCTTGGTTTTTAGAGTCCCAAAAAATGGTGTTGCATCCATTGTTGTCGCATGTGCCGGCAAGTGCGATATCTCCTACGAACTATTACCTGGGCATCTCCCCGTTCCGCTCAGGCGACTGGAGCTGGGTTGTAGAGTCAGCAGTGACGCACTCGATGTATTCAGGGAAAGGTGATCGTCATGGCCTCAACGGCTTCGAAATTGTTCTCACGCAAAATTAGTGAAGGCAAGAAGGCGGCGCGAAAAATTGAGTCGGACGTGGACCGCGCTTTCGGTGAAGCCAAAAGAGATGTAAAGAAAGCGGCGGTGTCGACCAGCAAAGCCGTCAAGGTGACTGCTCAGGCGACGGCCAAGAACGTAAAGCAGGGCGCCCGAACGGCCAAGACGGTAACCAAGGCCATCGTTGCCGACGTCAAGAAGGACGTCGCGCTAGCCACCAAGCCCAACGACACTTGGACGGTGTCGCAACTGAAAGAAGCCGCCCGCAAGAAAAGTGTCACGGGATATTCTTCGATGACGAAGGCGGAGTTGCTCGCAGTTCTCGGGGCGCGCTAGCACCGAGAAGTCTCGCTAGATGCTTGCCGCATAGCCGGCTTCGGCGATCGCACTGATGATGGTCTCTGTATTAAGCGCTGAACCCGTGACTGTCACGGCACCTTCGTCGAGTTCCACTGCAACAGACTGCACCCCCGCAACCTCGCTAACTTCCTTCGTCACACTGGCCACGCAGTGTTGGCAGGTCATTCCGGTCACAGTGAGAGAAAGGGTTTCCATGTCTCTACTCTCCCAACATTGGGTGACTTCTGCCACATCGAGGTTGTGACCTAGCATGGCTCCGTGTGTGGAAGATACGTCGTGGCGCGAACGCTCAGTGGCGCACTGCCCGATCTGCTCGAGAATCTTGAGGGCTGGAATCCTGACTTCGAAAACTACAACATTCCACCAACGGCACAGGTGCCCGTCGTAGTCGAGCAACCGGACGCGACGACCGGCGTGGTGCAGCGCATCGTGGACTGGGCGCATTGGGGTTTTGTGCCCGCGTGGAAGAAATCTTTCGCCGAACGCCCTCAACCGGTCAACGCCCGCATCGAAGGGGTGGCCACGAACGGCATGTTCAGAGAGGCTTTTCGTCACCGCCACTGCATCGTGCCCGCCTCGGGCTACTTCGAGTGGAGTGTAAACGCGGCCGGCGAGAAACAGCCTTATTACATCCGGGGGAGTGGTGGAAGGGGTCTTGCCATGGCCGGACTCTTCGAAGATTGGATCGACCCAGCCGTTCCTGAGGGTGAGCCGGGACACGTGCGCCGCACGACCACGATCATCACGAGAAGCGCGCTGGAAAGCATCATTCCGATTCACGATCGCATGCCCGTATTGCTCGGCCCCGAGACCTACGACGCGTGGCTCACGGGCGACTTTGCCTCCGCAGCCGAATCGCTGAATTTTCTCGAGACGGCCGCGCAGGCCACCGCACAGACGTTCGAGGCCTATGCCGTGGGCGCGGCAGTGGGTAACGTGCGAAATCATGGAGCCCAACTCATCGAGCCCCTCGCGACCTAATTTTGCCGCCGCGCGGGAATAAGCGTTTGGTTTTTTGCGTTATCCGGCTCAGACTATAAACAGGTGTTGCTCCCACGTCAGGGAGCGCAGAGAGAAGGTGCACTATGACAGAGGGAATCAAACTTGAATCGCCCAAAGCTACCGCCCAAGTTGGCGGCGGCGAAGAGGGCGGTTGCTGCGGCGGCTCTTGCGGTTGCAAGTAGTCGCACCAGTAACGTAATCAGCGGATGAGCCCGGGAGTAATCCCGGGCTCATCTCGTTAAGACCGCTTCTTATTCGCAAACCATGCCGTCTTTGTCGCCGTCTCGGTAGAACGCGTACTCGGGATCGATGCCCCTGAGGTACGGCCCGCGGCCGTTTGCCTTGGCCACCTTGCACGTGCCGTAGTCCGGGTCGGTCATGCCATCTCCTGATCCGTTTCCTCCGGCCGGCCCAGGCGCCGGCGCACCCCCGGGATTTGTTGACACGGTGATGAGCGCCTTGTCAGGCACGGTCTCTGAGAGCGTGGCGCAGCCCGAAAGGGTTGCACTGAGCGTGTTTCGCTCTGCGGTGTCGACGCTCAGTGACCAGCGATATTTGACGGCGATCCAGCGCTCGACGTAATCACAGGCCTCGCCGGCTCGCGGCAGCCACTGAGCCGGGTCTTTGTCGCCCTTGGATCGGTTTGCGTGCGCCGAGACGGCGAGCAGTGACCCGGCATAGCCAAGGTCGTTGGCAAACTGTTCTCGCGTTGCCGCATCCCACTGCCACGCGCCGGATTTCCACGCCTCGCTGAGCGGAACCACGTGGTCGATATCGAGGTCGCCCGCCGCAGTCAGAGTTAGTCCGTCGTAGAGCGACACCCAAGAGCCCACGTCAATCGTGCACGTTCCGTGCCGTGTGACGCTGCTCATCGACTCGGTAATCAGCACTTCGGCCCTCGTGTTACAGCCATTGCCATTTGCGTCGATCCAGAGATTAAAGAGTTCCCGCACATATCCCGTGTGTGACTCCGGCAGGTCATCGGTGGGCAGGGTGCTCAACATCTGGGCGAAGGCATCAACCCCAGCGGCAAAGGTGGGCGCCGCGGCGCTGGTGGGGGTGGGTGACTCCGCGGGACGCGGTGTCTTCGTCGCCGGTCTTTCAGGCGATGCGGAACTGGCCGCCGTGTGTGCGGCGGTTACCGATACGACCGTCGAACACGCGGACAGGCCGCACGACAGGGCGACGACGATAATCGTCGCGAGTGATGACGCTTTTAGCCCCCGAAGAAGCGGCGCACTGTTGCTCCCCACAATTGCCAAGGTAACACCGGAGAGGTTGGCTTTTCTGTGGCGCACTTCGTACGCTGGCAACATGACAGTCCGCCGAGCACTGGTGACCGGTGCGACCGGTTATATCGGAGGCCGGCTTGTACCGCGCTTGCTCGACGCCGGGTGGCACGTGCGTGTGTTGGTGCGCAACGCTGAGAAGCTGCGCAATGTTCCCTGGGTGACGCGAGTTGAAATCGTTGAAGGTGACCTCCTCGATGCCGACAGGGTCAGCGCGAGCTGTGTCGATGTTGACGTGCTCTACTACCTCGTGCACTCCATGGGCAAGCACGGAGATTTCGAGAAGACTGAGGTCACCTGTGCCTCGAATGTCGCCCGGGCCGCTCGCGAGTGTGGCGTCACGAGAATCGTGTACCTCGGTGGGCTGCATCCTGACCATGTTCCGCTGTCAAAGCACCTACGCTCGCGCGCCGAAGTGGGCCAGATCCTGCTCGGGTCTGGCGTGCCCACCCTCGTTCTTCAGGCCGGTGTCATCATCGGTTCCGGATCCACCAGTTTTGAAATGATCCGTCACCTCACCGATGTCTTGCCTGTCATGACGGCACCGAAATGGGTCGGAAACAAGATTCAGCCCATCGCCGTGCGTGACGTGCTTTACTACCTCATTGCGGCTGCTTCCGTGCCTGCGGCCATTTCGCGGGTAGCAGACATCGGCGGTCCAGAGGTGCTCACCTATTCGCAAATGATGAACGAATATGCCGTGGAGGCCGGCATGAAACCGCGAAAAATTCTGAGGCTTCCTGTGCTCACGCCCTATCTCGCCAGTCAGTGGGTAAACCTCGTCACACCCATTCCTCGCGCTCTCGCCGTGCCCATTATTGCGAGTCTGCAACACGACTGCGTCATGAGCGACACGACAATCAACGACGTGATCGCCCCGCCCGCCGAGGGGCTCCTGTCCTATCGCACGGCGGTTCACCTTGCTCTCGGCAAGATGAAGGAGGGTGACATCGAGACAAGCTGGCAGAACTCCAGCGTCGACGGCGCACCCAGCGACCCGTTGCCGAGTGACCCTGAGTGGGCGGGGCATCGCGTTTATCTCGATGTGCGCACGCGTGCGTCTGCCGCATCCGCCGCGGATATTTGGTCGGTGATTGAAGGCATCGGTGGCGACAACGGGTGGTACTCCCTGCCGATGGCATGGGCTGCCCGAGGAGCGGTCGACAAAATGGTGGGTGGTGTCGGGCTCCGGCGCGGTCGGGCGCACCCGTCGCACCTTCGTGTCGGTGACGCGCTGGACTGGTGGCGTGTCGAGCGAATTGATCGCGGTGCGTTTCTCAGGCTTCGCGCCGAGATGAAGGTTCCCGGACTGGCCTGGTTGGAATTGTCCGTCACCGATACCCTGCAGGGCGATGGTTGTCTCTACACACAACGCGCCATCTTCTTTCCCCGAGGCTTGGCGGGGCGACTTTACTGGCTCTCGATCCTTCCGTTGCACGGCATCATTTTTAGTGGAATGGCCCGTCGCATCGTGGCAGCTGGTGAAGATATTTCTCATAACAGTCACTCAAGCTCTCCATAGTCCGTCCATAGACTCGGGCGTCACAGTAGACACAGTCACGCAATCCGCATGACAGGTTTAACGAATCCGAGAGGAACAGTACATGCCTAAGGACGAGATTAAGAACATCAAGCCGTCGGCTTCGAGTGTGACGAGCGCCGGTGCAAAAACGACTGGCTCGAAAGCTGAAAGCGACAAAGCACCACGGGCCAAAACGTCGAGCACATCTGACGCGAAAGGTGCCACAGTGCCCGAGCCGGTGTCGGCGATTACCCCCAAGAAGTTCTGGGGTCCGGGAGCCATCGCGGGTGTGGCCGCCGCCGGTATCGGCATCATCTTTGTCGCGGGTCTGGGGGGCGCGGCCATCGGCATGAACGTGGCCCGCGCGCACCACGCTGTGTCGAGTCAGATGGGGCACGGCAACGGGCAGGATTCCGGCATGGATTCAGGCAAGGACGGCGGCCGCGGACAGGACGACGGCGGAATGATGCCCGGTGACCCCGGCGCCTCAGGATCAACGACCCCGCCCGAAGGTGCGAATGGTTTGCAAGCTCCGACCGACCCACAGGCCGGACAAACTGAGCCCGATGGGCGCCTGCACAAAGACGGCCAGCGCGGACCCGGACACGGCCGCATGGCCGGCATCTTGGGCCTCGGGCACCACGGCGACTGCCCCCGAAACGGCTCGTAACCCGCACCGTTGTGCAACGGAGTGCGTCCCACCTTTCGAAAGCGAGGTGGGACGCACTCCGTTTGCCCATCTCAGTCATGACTCGTGAAAGTCGGCACGACCTTTTGCATCCCTCGTCGGCTAGAGGCAGACTGTGAGGAGGCGGAAGGAAGACAATCGTGGCGAAAATCGTTCAAGACACGTCGGTTGTTCTTGACATCGAAGGCATGACGTGTTCCAGTTGCGTCGCACGCGTCGAGAAAAGTCTCAATTCTCTTGAGGGTGTGCACGCGTCGGTCAACCTCGCCACGAACACGGCTCGCGTCGAATATCCCAAGACGATCGATTCACAGCAGTTGATTGCGGCCGTCGACAAGGCTGGTTATCACGCGGAACTCGGCCGACGCTACCGAGAAAAACGGTTATCGGCAACGCCTGGGCCGGCCATTGAGCCACCTGAAGACACGTCGGAGCCACAGACATTCCTCGAGCGACTCAAGGCCGTCGATTGGGTGGTCACCCTGGGGCTCGACATTTCTTTGGTCTGGCGCATGGTCGTGGCCATTGTGCTCAGCGTGCCGCTCATCGCCGTCGCTATGGTGCCGGCGTGGCAGTTTCTGGGCTGGCAGTGGGTGTCGCTCATCTTGGCGGCGATCGTCGTCTTTTGGTGCGGTTACCCCATTCACCGAACGACGTTTGTCAACATCAAGCGTGGCGTTGTGCTGATGGACACCCTCATCACGCTCGGCACATTCGCCGCGTTCTTCTGGTCGCTCTACTCGCTGATTTTTGGTCACGCCGGAATGATCGGCATGCAACACTCGTGGCAATTTCTGTCGTGGAGCCAAGACCCGACCGACTCGGTCTACTTTGAAACCGCGGCCGGCGTCACGTCGTTCATTCTGCTGGGGCGTTACCTCGAGGTTCGAACAAAGCGGTCAGCAAGCGCAGCACTGCGCGCGCTCAATGACATGCAGGTGACCGCGGTCGAGGTTATTCGTCGCGGCGTGGGCGTCGTCATTCCCATCGACGAACTGAGGGTGAATGATATTTTCGTTACCCGGCCGGGTGAGCGAATCGCGACCGACGGCATCGTCACCGACGGTCGGTCGAGCGTTGACGAAAGCAGCCTCACCGGCGAGAGTTTGCCTGTTGATCGTGTGCCCGGCGACAAGGTTACGGGAACAACGATTGCGTTGGATGGCCGACTACAGATTCGAGCAACGGCGGTGGGTGAGGACTCTCGCATAGCTCAGCTCGTGCGCCTGGTTGAAGACGCGCAACTAAAGAAGGTTGCGATCCAGCGGCTTGCTGACGCTATCTCTTCGGTCTTTGTTCCCGTGGTGATCGGTGTTGCTGTCGTCACTCTTGTCGTGTGGCTGGTGTTGGGCGGCTCCCCCCAGGCCGCCTTCACGGCTGCCGTTGCGGTGCTCGTGATCGCGTGTCCCTGTGCACTGGGGTTAGCCACTCCGATGGCACTGATGGTGGGCACGGGTCGTGCCGCTCAGTTGGGCATCGTCGTCGCGGGTCCAGAAGTCATCGAACAGTCCGCCCGAATTGATGCCGTTGTCATTGATAAGACCGGAACTCTGACGACCGGCGTGATGACCGTTTTCGAGCGCGTGGGCGAGGCTGCTGTCGTTGAGATGGCCGCCGCGGTCGAAGCTGGCTCGGAGCACCCACTCGCCCGAGCGATTTTGCGCGCGGCAGAGGCGTCAGGTATCACGGTGCCGCCGGCCAAGGAGTTCTTGGCTGTGCCGGGCAAGGGTGTCTCTGCTGTTGTCGCGGGTGAGCGCATCTGGGTGGGCACGCGCGAGTGGATGCGCGAGACCGATCTGGCTATCACCTCGGATCTTCGTGAGCACGCGAATCGTCTCAACGCCCTCGGCGCAACGGTGGTGTGTGTGGGCTGGGCCGGAATTGTGCGCGGACTGTTGGCGGTTTCAGATCAGATTAAACCCGACAGCCGCGAGAGTGTTCAGCGCCTGAAAAAAATGGGAATGCGCGTTATCCTGCTGACCGGTGATCACGCGGGCGCTGCGCAGGCTGTCGCCGATGATGTGGGCATCACCGAAGTAGAGGCCTCGGCATCTCCCGAGGGCAAGGTGGCATTCATTGTGGCTCTTCAGGCCGATGGGCACACGGTCGCCATGGTGGGTGACGGCGTCAACGATGCTGCGGCACTGGCCGCCTCAGACATGGGCATCGCGATGGGCACGGGTGCCGACCTAGCTCGGGCGGCGAGCGATATCACTCTTCTTCGGCCAACGTCCCCGGCCGTGGCCGACGCGCTCGAACTCTCACGTCGCACTTTGGGCACCATTCGGGGCAACTTGTTTTGGGCGTTCATCTACAACGGCGCCGCTATTCCCCTGGCGGCGGTCGGCCTGCTCAATCCCATGGTGGCCGGTGCCGCGATGGCATTCTCGAGCATCTTTGTCGTGCTGAACTCTCTCACCCTGACGGCGTTCGGCCGCCGCCGCATGAAGCGATTAGAGCGCCTCATCTCGGCCGCCGCAGAGGCTGCTGCCTTGTCGGCTGAAAAGCCCGAGGAAAATCTCGAGGAAAAGCCCGAGTCCGAACCTCAGCCAGCTATCAACGCCTAGGCTGAAGCCGTGGCTACCGCACAAAAACGTTATCCCGACGACGTGATGCGTCCGGGAATTCTGCCGGGAATCCTGGGTGCCACCGCCGTACTCTTGGGCCTCTGGCTTTTTGAGTCAGATTGGTTTTATGCCGTTCGGCTCGCGGCCTCGATTCTGGCTGCCATCATGATTGTCTTTTGCATCCAGGGCCGCCGACCGACCTATTACGTCTATGCGGTGCTGCTCGCCGTCATCGTCATTATCTGGAATCCCGTGATTGATGTGACCACGGGTCTCACGACGGGTTCGCCGACCTTGGGGTCTGCCTGGATGTTCATCGAAATTGTGGCCGCCGCTGTTTTGTTGTGGGCGGGTATCACCATCAAAGTTCCCACAACAAAAAAGTGACTGGTGCCGCCGCGGCAAACAAACCGACTAGACTTGTAACTCGGCAGCATCACCGACTAGCTTCTTGACCCGCTCTCTTCAGGAGCGTTGCGCCAGGGCACAGGGATGTCTGGGTGATTACCACGAACAGTCCGCTTTGGGCATGTGCCCGGGACGCACGCAACAGGAGACGAATTGGCTCGCAACGGCTCGCGCCGCAGTACCCTCGATAACTCGGGGCTCATTCCCATACTCGCGCGCAAGGTGCGTGAAGTAGAAACCAAGGCGGTGACGGGCAAGAAAGTCGGGCCCACGAACCGCACGAAGTTTCAGGTCATCGCTTTCTTGGTTCGCGAGGAGCGTGCTCGCGTCAAGGGCGACGCGACCCTGACCGATCAGCAGCGCAGCGAACAATTGAAGCGGCTCGACGGCGTCGCAACCATTCTGGCCAAGACGGCCGCCCGCGATACATCACTGATCACCCTGCTCGAGGTGGATCACTCCACGAGCCCGGTGGCTCAGAAAATGCGCCGCGATTGGCTTGTTGAATCTGGCGCAGACGTTGATCCCGAAGACCTCATCATCACGACAGAGAGCGTGAAGCCGGTTGACGTGCTCACGCCCGAGCTGGCCGAAAAACAGGTGCTCCCCACCTCGGTGAAATCGAAGCTTCGCGCCACTCCATTTATTCAACCGGTTGTCGACGCACCGGCACAGGTGGCGCCCGTGGTGCGCCTCTCGAACTGGGAACTGCTCTCCCCGCTCTTCAAAGCGTTTGAACAGGGCGCCGGCGGCGGCTCCGCGTGCATGGACCTCCCTTCAGTGCCCAAGTTCGATCGGCTGAGCCCCAAGGGTCAAGAGCTCATGCCGCACCAGATTCAGTTCATCGAGTCAGTGCGTGGCGGACACCGCACGTTCTTGCTCGCCGACGAGCCGGGTTTGGGCAAGACAGCGCAGAGCCTCATCGCCGCCTCGGTGGCTGGAGCTTTTCCGCTGTTGGCTGTTGTGCCCAATGTGGTGAAGATGAACTGGGCCCGTGAGGTCGAGCGCTGGATTCCCGGGCGCCGCGCGACCGTGATTCACGGCGACGGTCAAGACGTTGACGCCTTTGCCGACGTCATCATCGTCAACTACGAAGTTCTCGATCGTCACCTCAATTGGATCGCCGAGATGGGATTTCGGGGAATGGTTGTCGACGAGGCACACTTCATCAAGAACCTTTCGTCTCAACGGTCAAAGCACGTGCTCGCACTTGCCGACCGCATCTGCCAGCGCACCCCTGGCGGTAATCCACTCAGGATTGCCCTCACGGGAACGCCCCTCATCAACGACATTGACGACTTCCGTGCGATATGGCGTTTCTTGGGTTGGCTTGACGCCGACGCACCGGCGCCTGAGTTGATGGCCAAGTTGGAGGCCACGGGGCTGACGCCGGCCGACAAAGATTTCTATGCCGCCGCCCGCTCGGCCGTCGTCTCAATGGGCATTGTGCGTCGGCGCAAGATTGACGTGGCAAAAGATCTACCTGCCAAGCGGGTCGTTGACCTGCCCGTTGAGCTCGACGATGAATTTGGCGTCGGTATTCGGGAGGCCGAGGCTGAGTTGGGACGTCGCCTGGCGGAACGCTATCGTCGCATGGTGTCTTCGGGTAATTTTCAGGGCTCAACAACCGACCTCATGCGACTCGTGGCCCAACAGGAGCTTGACGAGTCCAAGAATCAAAAAACCGGCGAAAACGTCTTCACCATGGTGCGCAAGATTGGTCAGGCCAAGGCCGGCCTCGCAGCTGAGTATGCCGCGCAGCTCGCACGCTCGGTGGGCAAGGTGGTGTTCTTTGCCAAACATATTGATGTGATGGATCAGGCCGAGCGAGCCTTTACTGCGGCCGGTCTGAAGCATGTGTCGATTCGTGGTGACCAGACCACTCCGGCCCGTCAGATTGCGATTGATGCGTTCAACGAGCAAGAAGATGTGGCCGTCGCCGTCTGTTCGCTGACGGCGGCTGGTGTGGGTTTGAATCTTCAGGCTTCGTCAAACGTGGTGCTGGCTGAACTGTCGTGGACGTCGGCCGAGCAGACCCAAGCGATTGACCGCGTGCACCGGATTGGCCAGGAAGTTCCTGTCACGGCCTGGCGCATCATCGCTGCCCAGACCATCGACGCCAAGATTGCCGAGCTCATCGACAGCAAACAGGGCTTGGCTGCACGGGCGCTCGAGGGCATCGAGGCCGAGGTCGGGTCGCAAGACTCGGTGGCGCTGGACGCACTCATCGACATCTTGGCGCGCACGATCAGCGCAGCTGATCTTGTCGCCGAGGTTGCCTAGCCCCAGAAATGGGTCAGCGCGGCGACCGAGTCGTCGGGATTATCTTGATGAGCCGAGTGTCCGGCACGCGGTACCACGACGTAGTCGGCGCCGAGCCGTTCGGCGTCGTCGCGCTGCTGTTCGGTTGGCCACGCATCGTCGGCATCCCCGTGTGACACGAGGGCACGGACACCCGTCTCGCGAAGTTCGTCCACACGATCAACCTGTGTCGCGAGATGTTCGAGACCAGCGTCGAGCTGGGCGGGGTTGGTGGTCATCATCCGGTCGAAGTAAAACTGCTCGACGCGATTCAGCTCACCGCGCACATCCGCATCGGGGTCGAGTCCGCTCGCGAGACGATCGTTCACCCACAGCGCACGGGGGCCGTGTTCGCGCAAGCCCGCCAAACCCTCAGCTAAGCCCTTGTCCGCGCCCATATTTTGCAGACCCGAGTTCCACAGCGTGAGGCTCGTCCAGCGTTCTGTGTGGGCAATGGCCGCTTCTGTAGCCACAAGGCCGCCAAAACTGTGACCGAGCAGGTGCACCGGTTCACTCCATCCCAACCCGTCGATGACTCCCACAAGATCCAAGCCAAGAGTGCGAAGGTCATAGTGGGCAGGGTCGCTCGGCCCGGTTGATGCGGGCTGCCCACGTTGCGAAATAGCCGCCACGTGATAGCCGGCGTCGGCCAGCTGTTGCATGACGCAGAAGAAGGTTGAGCGTGACGAAGTGAATCCCGGCACCAGAAGCGCGTTTCCCCGGTTGGCTCCGTCGGGTGTGATTGTCGCGATTCCCAGGGTCCAGCCGCCAACGTCGAGTGTTCCGAGGCGGGCCGACGCCGGCAACATCTCGTCGAGCGTGACGCCTCGGCGTTCCTGGTCGGCGGCAGACTCTTGTGACGTGGCGTTCATGCCTCCAGCGTAGATTGCGAATCGCCTCGAGGTGAAGTTAATGACGTCGTGGCCGATACAGGTTCGGCTTTTCTCGATGAAGTTCACCCTCAACCGGAGGTTGAGCCCAAAACTGTTTACCCGGCGTTTCCCGGCGGTTCAGTCGTCATTTTCAGGGCGAACTCTCAGTATTCTGGCGACACCCATTCCCATACCCAACAAAGGAGTTGCTCAGTGGCTACTGCTACGAAGACAACCTCGAAGAAAAAGGGGCCGGTAAACGGCTTCGATAAATTCTTCGAGATCACCAAGCGCGGATCAACGCTGCTCACCGAAGTTCGTGGAGGTGTCGTCATCTTCATGACGATGGTTTACATCGTCATTCTGAACCCGATCATCCTCGCGGCCGGTGCCAAAGATGTCGACGGTAACACGCTGAGCTTCTTTGCCATCGGCAGCGCTACTGCGCTTACCGCCGGCATCTTGTCGCTCCTCTTTGGTCTCATTGCCCGCCTGCCGTTTGCTCTGGCTGCCGGACTGGGCATCAACAACTTCTTGGCCGTCACCGTTGTCGGGCAGGTCTCGTGGCCCGAAGCCATGGGTCTTATTGTCATCGACGGTGTGATCATCGTGGTCTTGGCGATCACCGGCCTGCGAACGATGATTTTCAACGCTGTACCGGCAGCGCTGAAGACGGCCATCACGGTGGGTATCGGACTCTTCATCGCGTTCATCGGTCTCGTAGACGGTGGACTGATTCGCCGCAACCCCGACGACGCCAACACGCCTGTGCCCGTCAACTGGGGGGTGGGTGCCGACCACCTGCTGAGCGTTCCCACACTGTGCTTCATCATTGGTGTGGTCATCATCGCCATCCTGATGGCGCTGCGCGTGCGTGCCGCCATTCTGATTGGTCTGGTGATTGCCACGATCGTCGCCATCGTGCTCGAGGCCACCATGCACATCGGCCCCAAGTTCTCGG
This sequence comes from Actinomycetota bacterium, assembly GCA_009699665.1. GTDB lineage: Bacteria > Actinomycetota > Actinomycetes > Actinomycetales > Microbacteriaceae > UBA963. Next base: position 474 of record WLNS01000016.1, on the reverse strand, counting down.
ACGCGGGATTCAACCCCTTCGGCTGGGACACCACGGTTCCCGGCCTGCCCACCTCGATTGTGTCGGTACCTGACTTCTCGAGCATCGGCCAGGTCGACTTCTTCGGCGCGTTTGGTCGCATTGGTGCCCTCGCGGGAATAATGCTGGTCTTCACGCTCGTGTTCTCGAACTTCTTCGATGCCATGGGCACCATGACGGGACTGTCGAAGCAGGCTGGACTTGCTAACAGCAAGGGCACGTTCCCCCGTCTGCGCGCCGCGCTGATAGTTGAAGGTGCCGGTGCTGTTGCCGGTGGTTTGACCTCAACCTCATCGAACACGGTCTATATCGAAAGTGCCTCGGGCATCGCCGGCGGCGCAAAGACGGGTCTGGCCTCGGCGGTGACCGGTGTGCTGTTCCTGATTGCCATGTTCTTCACGCCGTTGACCTCAATAGTTCCCATTGAGGTGGGTGCCTCGGCGCTCGTCATTGTGG
>WLNS01000159.1 GCA_009699665.1 Actinomycetota bacterium | reverse complement strand
TGGCGTCAGAGCTGCGGCCCAGAGCGGACATGACCGGGTTCCACCAGAGGGATGCTGTTGCGAGTAGGCCGATGCCACCCACCCACGCGGTTGTGTATACCGGCCATCGTCGGGAGACGCGAAGGGCACGCGTCCACAGCGCCATTCCGGCGACGATGGCCACAACCACAAGGGCCACCCACACCGTGCTGGAGCGCGTCAGCAGGACTGTGCCTGCCGCGATGATGATCCAGAGCACTCCCGATCCGCGCCACACGGAGCGGTCGGCCAATTGGACACAAAAAATGATGAGCGCAAGCAGAGCGATAAAACCGAGGAGGTTCCGATTACCAACAATCCCTTGAATCGGACCGAGGCTCAGAAGCTTGCCTTGAGACCAATAGAAGGCCGACGGAATTTTAGCGGTGCCCCAGCTCACCCACAGCGGAAGGACCGGTTGCCGAACAAAAAGGGCGACCCCGGCCTCGAAGGCGAGCGATAAAGCCAGAATCCAACGGAGCGCAAAGCCCAGCCCCCGCACGAGTTCGGCACGATCCGTCGTGAGCACGATGGCGAAGGCCACAAACGCCGTGGCCAGTGTTGCCATCCAGCCGAGCCCGCTCTCCGCGGGATAGTGGGACCAGCTGATGCTGATCCCCGCCCAGATCAGGAACGCCATCAGCGAAGCCGGCAACGACCGCCAGTAGAGAATTCGGCGTTGGCGGAGAACGATAACCAGCCAGGTAATGACCAGGACTCCGGCGAGCGCCAAGTAGCCCCACCAGCCAACGAGGTTTCGCCAGGCGTCGGGAGCGAAAAGCGTAAAAAACGTGAGGCCAACGAGGCCCGTTTGCGCGTTGCGACGCGCTCTGCTCACCATGCCCTAAGGCTAGACGAATGCCGCGTGGCCCGTGACGGCGCGGCCGACGATGAGAGTGTTCATCTCGCGCGTTCCCTCGTAGCTGTAGAGCGCCTCGGCATCGGCAAAGAAGCGTGCGACGTCGTATTCGAGCACAATGCCGTTTCCGCCTAAGGCCTCCCGGCAGTGCGCCACGGCTTCACGCATGTTGATGGTGGTGACCGCCTTGGCAAGTGCGGCATGTTCGTCGCCCATGGTGCCGCGGTCCTGCATGGCCGAAAGTTCTCTCACCATGGTGAGTGCTGACGTGATGAGGCCCAGCGCGGTCACGAGGTGGTGTTGTACGAGTTGGTGCCGCGCGATCGGCACGCCAAACTGCTCGCGCTCGAGGGCATAGGTTCGCGCCGCCTCATAAGCTCCGACGGCAACACCCACGGCAGCCCAGGCGACTTCGGCGCGGGTGAGTCGCAGGACCTTGGCCGTGTCGGCGAACGAGTTGGCACCGGGCAGGCGATTGCTCTCTGGCACGACAACGTTGGTCAGCGTGATGTGGGCGTTCTGCACGATGCGCAGCGAAATCTTGCCTTCGATCCGCTCGGCCGAATAGCCCGGAGTCGATGTCGGCACAATGAAGCCCTTCACCTTGTTATCGGCAAGATCCTTGGCCCACACCACACACACGTCGCACCACGTGCCGTTTCCGATCCAGCGCTTCTCGCCGTTGAGCACCCATTCGTCGCCCCGGCGCTCAGCCGTAGTGCGCAGTCCCTGGGCGGAATCCGACCCGCTCAGGGGTTCGGTCAGACCAAAACAACCCACCATGTGACCGTTGCTCAACGGCGGCAGCCACTCGGCACGCTGCTCGGGCGAACCGAGCTCGCCAATCGAGCCCATGGCGAGGCCGTTGTTGACGCCCACATAGGTGGCCACGCTGGCGTCAATTCGAGCGAGTTCAAGCGCGACCCAACCGCGGAAAACGGCGCTGGTCTCAAACGGCCGCGTCTCGGGGAACGCCATGCCCATCACGCCGCAGTCCGCGAGACCCGCGACGATGCTCTGCGGAAACTCCGCGGCCTCCCAGAGGCGATTGACGTGAGGCTTCACGTCATTCTCGAGATAGCTTCTCAGGTTCGCCAAGAATTCTTTCTCGTGTTCGGACAACGCCATTTCCAGCCCATAAAAGTCGCCGGCCAGTTGTGTGAGCGTCATGGCATCTCCTTACCGTGTGTGGCGCGTCAGTCACGCGCCTTAGTGGCATTCTCTCGCGTTCAGGCTAACGTGGCGGTCAGAATGTTTCTGCCCATTGACAATGTGCCGCGCGACTACGCGTGGGGTTCACGCACGGCCATTTCGACCCTGTTGGGTCTTTCTCCTTCCGGTGCACCCGAGGCAGAGCTGTGGCTTGGCTCACATCCGGCATGCCCGAGTCGGGTTCGTGACATCGACGGCCCCAGCACGCACGCACAAACTTTAGACACGTATCTCGCTCAAACGGGAACCCCCCCGCTGTCGTTTTTGCTCAAGGTCTTGGCCGCTGACACTCCCCTGTCGTTGCAGGTGCATCCCACGACGGCACAGGCTCAGGCTGGCTTTGCGCGGGAAACTCAAGCAGGCATTGCTGTAGACGCACCACATCGGATCTACCGTGATGAATCGGCCAAACCCGAGCTGATTATGGCACTCGACGACGGCTTTGAGGCACTCAGCGGTTTTCGGGATGTGGCAAAAACAATCACGGTTCTTCGGTCGTTTGCCGTTGCCGCGGAGGCGTCGGGAGACCCAACGGGCGCGGCTGCACTGACCGATTTTGTCGGGCACATCGATCGGGACGGTCTCGCCCACGCGGTGCGTTTCGCCCTCACCTCGCCTGATGTCCAGGTTGCGGTGAGTGCTGTCGTTGGGGTCGCACGACGCGGACCTCAGGGTGTTGATTCGCGTGAGGCCGAGACGGTGCGCTGGCTGTCGGATGCTTTTGGCACCGATCCGGGGGTGCTCATTGGGCTCTTGCTGCACCGAGTCACGCTCAAGCCGGGAGAGGCACTTTTCTTAGGCGCGGGTAATCTTCACTCCTATCTTCGTGGTGTCGGAATTGAAATCATGTCGGCCAGCGACAATGTGGTGCGGGGTGGCCTGACAACCAAATACGTCGACGTCGACGAGTTGCTGTGCGTGGCACGCTGGGAGCCGGTTGCTGTTCCCTTGTGGCCGGGGGTCACTGAGGCACCCGGCGTCGTCGCGTTCCATCCCCCGGTCGACGGTTTTACCCTTTACGCACTGGCACAGCCGGGCGAAGGATCAGTGATCGATGCTCAGGGGCCGGGTATTGCTTTGGGGCTCACGACGGCAGTGACGCTTCGAGGCGCCCACGGGCGGGTCACCCTCGACCGCGGCGAGGCGGTCTATATTTCGAAAGATGAATTCCCGCTAATGGCCTCGGGGACCGGGCGTGCGGTGCTCGCCACGGGGTAAAACCGGCACATATGTGGCAAAACTCTCGACCCCGCCCTGAAACTTATGCGCGAGTGGACTTGACGCGTCGAAATAACAACGGTGTAATTAAGCTTAGACATGT
>WLNS01000158.1 GCA_009699665.1 Actinomycetota bacterium | reverse complement strand
TCGGGGATGTTCGCCAGGGCGTCAAGGTGCTTCTGACCAAAGGCGCCCAGGCCGACAACGGCGAGGTTTACGGTCATTGTTTAGTCTCTCGGTTTCAGAATGAGGTGACCAACGGAGGTGTTGGACGCCGGAACGTGATTGAAACGGTAAACCTCGTCGACCTTGTCGCCGAGCGCTCCGCGCATGATGAGCCACATGATCAGCTCGACACCCTCTGACCCGGCCTCGATCATGTACTCGAGGTGAGGCTTGTACTGCAGCACCTCGGGCTGGTTGATCAGGTCATCCATGAACTGGATGTCCCACGGCAGATTGATCAGGCCGGCGCGAGCACCCTGAATCTGGTGACTCATGCCGCCGGTTCCCCACACGCGCACGGTGATGTCTTCGTCGAAGTTCTGCACGGCGTCTCGGATGGCCTTGCCGATCGCGAAGCAGCGCTCGCCCGAGGGCTGCGGATACATCACCACATTGACGGGGAACGGAATCACCCGGGTCGGCCACGCATCCGGCTGTCCGTACATGAGCGACATGGGCACGGTGAGGCCGTGATCCACGTCGAGCCTGTTCAGCACCGTCATGTCGAAGTCATCGAGGATGAGCGAGGCGGCGAGGTGCGTGGACAGAGCGGGATGACCCATCACCACGGGAACGGGTCGCGGGCCATAGCCCTCATCACAGATGTCGTACTTGCCCGCGGTGCCGATCCCGAAGGTGGGCATGATGTCCATGCCGAAGTAGGAGGCGTGGTCGTTGTAGACGATGATGTCGACGTCGGCCGGGTTGTCTTTCACCCACTGCTTGGAGAACTCGTAGCCCTCGAACATGGGCTTCCAGTAGTCGTCTTGCGTGCGTCCCGAGTCGACGGCGTGACCTACCGCCGGCACATGGCTGGTGGCAATTCCTGCAATGATGCGTGCCATGGTCTAGGCCTCTCCCCGTTCCTTCTTCGAACGCCAACCTTCGATGTTGCGGCCACCGGCGACCATCATGGCCTGGTACTGCTCAACGTTCATGTCGGTCATGGTGCTCACCGCCTGAACGTAGCTCATGCCCTCGGCCGCAAAAATCTTGGAGAGAAAGTAGACGTTGCCACCGCTGTCGAGCATTTTCTGGAAGTCGCGGGTGAGCACGGCCTGCTTCTGGTCTTCGCTCATCTCCCACTCGTCGAGGTACTTGCGCTCGTCGGCGTGAAACCGGTCGCGGTTCTCCTGGGTGCGCAGACTCATGCAGAACTCGTTGAGCTGAAATCCCTTTTGAGCCATTTGCATGGTGAAAATCGTGGTTCCCGGGATGTCATTGAACTGTTCGAAGTTGGGTTTCATCAGTCACTCCAGTACAGATTGTTGGGGTTCGTTACCAGCAGTTTTTGCTGCAGTTCGGGCGTTGTCGCTATCGACGGAACATAGTCGACGAGAATGCCGTCGTCGGGCATCTCTTTCTTCATGTTGGGGTGTGGCCAGTCCGTGCCCCACAGCACACGATCCGGAAACTCCTCAACGATAGTTTTGGCGAAGGGCACTACGTCGGTATATAGCGGACTTCCGCTGAGCGAAAGTCGGTCGGGGCAGCTCACTTTGCACCAGATCTTCGGGTTGCCGCGCATGAAGTCGAGGAACATCTCGAATTCGGGCCCCTCGACAGGCTTGGTGACGTCGGGACGACCCATGTGATCGATAACCAGAGGGATGTTGAGGGAGTTAAAAAACTCCTTCTTCTCTTCGAGATCAGAGGGTTCGAAATAGAGCACGACGTGCCAGCCCAAGGGACGAATCTTCTCGATGATGCCGCGGTAGTAGTCATCGGGCTTCGGGTCGACCAGGCGCTTGACGTAGTTGAAGCGAACGCCGCGAACGCCGAGAGCGTGCATACGCTCGAGCTCGGCAACCGCAATGTCTGGCTTGACGGTCACGACGCCGCGGGCTTTGCCCTGGGCTCGCTCGAGCACGTCGAGCAGGGCTGAGTTGTCGGAGCCGTGGCAGGTGGCCTGAACAACGACGTTCTTCTCGAAGCCCAAAAAGTCGCGCAGGGCAAACAGCTGCCCCCAGCTGGCATCGCAGGGCGTGTATTTGCGCTCGGGGGCGAACGGAAAAATGTCGCCGGGTCCAAACACGTGACAGTGCGCATCCACCGCACCGGCCGGCACCACGAACTTTGGCTTGCTGGGGTTGGGGTGCCAGTCCAGCCAGTCGGCGTCTTTCACAAATGCCGGGGTCACAGTCCACGCTCCTTGAGTTTGGCGTCCATGCGCGGAAACACCGTGCGCGCGTTTGACGAGAAGATGCTCTGGCGCTCCGGCTCAGAGATGGCCGCCCCGTCGATATAGCGCTTGGTGTCATCGAAGTACTGACCGGTCTGCCGGTCGATGCCACGCACCGCGCCAATCATCTCTGACCCAAACAGGATGTTCTTGTTGTCGATCACCTTCACCAGCAAGTCGATGCCGGGCTGGTGGTAGACGCACGTGTCGAAGAACACATTGTTCATGAGGTGCGTGTCGAGGCTGGGCTGGTTGAGCATGTCGGCGAGTCCGCGGTAACGACCCCAGTGGTAGGGAACAGCTCCACCTCCGTGCGGAATGATGAATCGCAGCGTTGGGAACTGGGCGAACAGATTGCCCTGCAGCAGCTGCATGAATGCGGTCGTGTCGGCGTTCATGTAGTGGGCGCCCGTGGCGTGAAAGTTCACATTGCACGATGCCGACACGTGAATCATGGCCGGCACATCGAGCTCGACCATCTTTTCGTAGATCGGGAACCAGTAGGGGTCGGTCAGAGGAAGCGTCTGCCACAGGCCACCGCTCGGGTCGGGGTTGAGGTTCACGCCAATGAAGCCGAGCTCGTTGATGCACCGCTCCATTTCGGCGATCGAGGCCGTCAGGTCAGCGCCGGGAGACTGCGGCAGCTGAGCCACACCGATAAACGTTTCGGGAAAGAGGTCGACCACACGCTTGATCAAGTTGTTGCACGCAACGGTCCACTCGAGGCTGATGCGCTGATCGCCCTCGTGGTGGCCCATCGCCGACGCACGCGGCGAAAAGATGGTGAGGTCGGATCCGCGCTCGGTGATGAGCTTGAGCTGGTTCTGCTCGATTGACTCACGAATGATGTCGTCAGAGATCTCGGGGTAGGCCGGGCTGGGCTTGCCGGCCGCGTAAGCGGCGAGCTGGTCGATGCGCCACTGGTTGTGTGGCTCGGGGGCCGTTGTGTAGTGGCCGTGACAGTCGATGATCATGCGTTCTCCCAAGCAGATTCGAGGACATAAACGGAACCCGACATGAGCATGCGGGCGGTGCGAAGCAGGGCGGACTTGGTAACAACGGGCGAGCCCGAAGAATTGTCGACCTCCATCTGCACGGTGAAGAACCCGGTGGGGTGCTCCACCTCAACCTCGAGGCTCGAGCCCACGGAGCCAAGCCCGGCGATCTGAGCAGCGAC
>WLNS01000157.1 GCA_009699665.1 Actinomycetota bacterium | reverse complement strand
TGACCGCTTTCTGGAGGATGCCGGAACGTGAGCGAACTTCCCGACGACAAGTACAACGCCTGCATCGAAGCGTTGAAAGATGTTATCGACCCCGAATTGGGAATCAACATCGTTGACCTGGGACTCATCTACGACCTCTCGTGGGACGAAGAGAACAGCGCCCTCGTGATTCACATGACGCTGACCAGCGCAGGCTGTCCGTTGACCGACGTGATCGAAGAGCAGACGGGACAATCTCTCGACGGCGTGGTCGACGCCTTCCGCATTAACTGGGTCTGGATGCCCCCGTGGGGACCCGAGCGCATTACCGACGACGGTCGCGACATGATGCGCGCACTCGGCTTTTCGATGTAGTTACCGAAACATGTGACCGGTGGCTCTGTTGCGAGGCGGACACCAACATTGGCCGATGTTGGTGGAACGAAAAGCGAGTTTTGGGTTAGCGTGTCTTGCGGTTGACGAGTTTCCAGGTCAGCGGCAGCAGCGCGCCAGCCAGCAAGGCCTTGATGAGGTCTCCCACAATGAACGGTGTGAGTCCCCATGCCATCAGCGTTTCGGGGCTGACCGTTGAACCCAGAGATTCGACGACGCCAGAATTATTGTTCATCCATGCCCACAGCACTGGCAGACCACAGACATAAAAAATAGCTTCGGCAATGAGAAAACTGACGATCGCCTTGAGCACCTTGCGATCCCACGCCATCTTCGCGAACCATCCCAGCGCGAGTGCGGCGACGATGAAGCCGATGAGATATCCCAACGTTGGTAACGCCAAGACCGCCAGTCCAGTCGTGTGTGAGCCATCTGGCTGGGCCGCCAAAATGGGCAGCCCCAAAACTGCGAGCAGTAGGTACCCACCGGTCGAGATGACCGCTCGAATCGGGCCAAGCGACGCTCCGACGAGCAGTACGGCGAAGGACTGTCCGGTAATCGGGACCGGCCACATGGGAATCTGAATTTGAGCGGCACCGGCAATGAGCGCGATGCCAGCCACGACGTAGACGGCACTGATGGCTAGGTTGCGTGCGCCGAGTCGGTCAATGAGCACGGGGCTCTTTAGCGCTGTCACGTTGGACATGTGAGTCTCCTCAGTTGAATTCCGAATAGTCGTTGAAACGATTCTATCTATGCCTTATCGCGGCATCGACAATGTCGTCCTCGACGTTCGCATCAGACGCTCGGCGCAGTGATTTTGTCGTGGGCTGCGTTGGCTCACTTTGTCGAATCTTCTTTTCACGACGGATGCCCCACGCGAGCGCGATAAAGCCGAGCACAGCAAAAGCCAACCACTGAAACGCGTAGCTCAAGTGGTTTCCTTCACTCGTCGACGGCTTTGCAAGTGGCTCTCCCGCTTGAGCCGACGGATTTTCAGATACGAGAAGACCGTACACGTCGGGGTAGACGGGGACTCCCCAGTGTTGAGTCAGCAGCGGCACGTCGATCGTTGGTGCCAGATTTCCGGCTATCGACTGTCCCAATGGGCTGTGTTCACTTGGCCGTAATCGGGCGACCACCTGCACATCACCTGCGGGGGGCGCCGGTATTGCGTCAGGACCGTCACCCGATTCATTGCGACCGATCCAACCCCGGTCAACGATAAATACACTGCCGTTGGCCGTCACCAGCGGCGTGAGAATTTCATAACCTGGTCCGGAATCTGACGTTCTATTCCGAACGAGCATCTGGTCCTGTGCTCGATACGTGCCGCTAATGTGCACAGGCCGCCAGGACTGAGCGGAGTCAAATGTTTGCCCGCCTCCGAGAACATCCTCGATCGGGACAGCGGTCGCGGAGTAGTTATTTTCAATCCGCTTGATCTCAGTAATCGTTTGCGCGCGCCTGTCGAATTGCCATGCGCCCAGGGCGATGCACGCTGCCGCGAAAACAAGCGTCAGGAAGACGTAGACGACCCAACGACGCCAACCCGAGACGTCACCTGATTGTGAATGAGAAGTCTGAATAGGCGTGCTCATTTTTCAAACGGCGGGGACTCAGCTTCAGTCACTGTCGAGGACAGGGGTGGCGCAAGGAGCAGGGGACCGGGACGAACAACGTCATCGGAATCGGGACTCGACGCCACATTCGCAATAATCACAGCGAAGTAGGGCAAGAAAATGGCACCGATCGCGCATAACAGTAGCCACCAGCCCTGAACAAAAAGCATGAGAACGATGCAAATAACGCGAATGACCATGGCGATGGTGTACTTGATCATTCGTGCACGGCGCTCGTCGCTAGCTGACGCTGGAAGGTTAGTGACGGAGGGAACTTTCTGGCGCATATCTCTTGCCTCACAGACGATCATTGGCCACCTCTAGCCTACGACTATGCTGAGCACGAACGCACATCGAAGGGCCTCTAAATGACCACGCGTACCGTACTCATCACTGGTGGAAACCGCGGTATCGGCTTTAGCCTGGCCGAGGAATTTTTGGCGCAAGGCCATCGCGTGGCTGTCACCGCGCGGTCCGGCAATGGTCCTGCTGGCGCTCTGACCGTTATTGCCGACGTCACCGATGGCGAGAGTCTCGACCGCGCGTGTGCACAAGTCGAAGAAAAGCTCGGTCCGATAGAGGTCGTCATTGCGAACGCTGGAATAACAAAAGATACGTTAGTGCTCAGAATGGCCGATGACGACTTCGACAGTGTTATTGACACGAATCTGGGCGGTGCTTTTCGAGTCGTTCGTCGTGTCACCAAGGGCATGCTTAAGGCGAAGTTCGGCCGGATTATTCTGATCAGTAGCGTCGTGGGTCTATACGGATCAGCGGGCCAGGTCAACTACGCCGCGTCGAAAAGCGGTCTCGTCGGCATGGCACGAAGTTTGACGCGCGAGTTGGGGTCTCGCGGTATCACTGCAAACGTCGTCGCCCCAGGTTTCATCGAAACTGACATGACGGGTGCTCTCTCTGAAGATCAACAGGCTGAGTATAAGAAGAATATTCCCGCGGGTCGTTTTGCCCAGCCGACCGAAGTCGCGAAGGTAGTGGTCTGGCTCGCCGGCGATGACGCGGGATACATCTCTGGCGCCGTGATTCCCGTTGACGGTGGTCTAGGCATGGGCCACTAAAGACCCAGCAGTGCCATCGCTAGGCGCATGTCGCGTTCATCAATCGCCAGCATTGCCGCCGAACGAACAATCGGCTTGGCGCAGAAGGCAATAGACAGACCGGCTGCTTGCATCATCAGCAGGTCGTTCGCGCCGTCTCCGATGGCGACGGTGTCGAGCGCCTCAAAACCGCCCTCGACAGCCCACTGCAGTAGCGCGCGCTTTTTCGCTTCGGCATCAACAATTTTTCCTGTCAATTCACCCGTCAGGTCCCCGCGTTCAGTCACCTCAAGAGTGTTCGCCAACCAACGATCCAATCGCAGGTCTCGTGCCAGGGGCCCGAGGATCTCAGAGAATCCTCCCGACACGGCACACACCCATCCGTCCGCAGCGTGCACCGCTGAAATGAGTTCCCGAACCCCCGGGGTAATGGTGA
>WLNS01000156.1 GCA_009699665.1 Actinomycetota bacterium | reverse complement strand
GCAGGAGCTTTGGCGGCCTGTGGCGCGGCAACAGAATCCTCGATGGGTGCCAATGCGGGAGACTCAGAAACTGTCTCAATGGCGGCGGTCGGCGTGCCCTCGACGGAGACCCGAAACTTGGGGCTGACCCCGGCAATGGCCGAAATACTTTGCCGCAACTTCTCATGCACTCCACCCGGAACGCCCGGTTGGGGACGGAAACTGGCCGCGTCAGCTTCACTGGAAAAGACGAGGGTGACAACCTCACCGTCGAAGTCACGCACGTGAGCCGTGTTGACCACAATCCAGGCCATGCGATTGGCGTTCTGCAGGTGTTCGAGCACTGCCGTCCACGCGCCGGCAAGTCCGGCTACCGTCGGTGCAATCTGTGTCACCTTCGCCGCTGGTTGAGTAGGTGGCGAAGCTACCCTATCGAGACCAGGCGCAGGCTCCGTCTCCACGAGCAACCGCGCGACCATCAGCTCAAGGTGCAGCTTGGGCGAGGTCGCCCCGATCATGTCGGTCAGACCGGCGTTTGCAATGTCGGCCGCGTGCGAGAGTTCGCGACTGCCAAAAACTCGTGCCTGAGCGACCATGCGATCAATTTCTTCGGCAGTTGTTCCACGTAAAACAGAGACGGCATTCGCACCTGTGGCAGCCACCACGATCAGGTCACGTAGGCGTTCGAGCAGGTCTTCAACAAAGCGGCGCGGATCTTGACCGGTTTGGATTACCCGATCGACCGCGGCGAAGGCGGCGGCGGCATCGCGAGCGCCGAGCGCCTCAACCACCTCGTCAAGCAGGGCGCCGTGCGTGAAACCCAGCAAAGCAACGGCCCGCTCATAAGAGACGGTCGACCCTTCGGAGCCAGCAATCAGCTGATCGAGCAGCGACAGGGTGTCGCGCGCGGAGCCCCCACCGGCACGAACCACGAGCGGGAGCACGCCCGTGTCGACGGTGACGCCTTCGAGTCGGCACATCTCTTCGACGTATTCGAGCATGGTTGCCGACGGAATCAGCCGGAAGGGATAGTGGTGCGTGCGCGAGCGGATGGTGCCAATTACCTTCTCGGGCTCGGTGGTGGCAAAGATGAACTTGACGTGCTCGGGCGGTTCTTCGACCAGCTTGAGCAGCGCATTGAACCCCTGGGGCGTCACCATGTGCGCCTCATCGAGAATGAAGATCTTGAAGCGGTCGCGCGCCGGGGCGAAGGCCGCACGCTCACGAAGGTCACGGGCATCGTCCACACCGTTGTGGCTGGCCGCATCGATCTCGACAACGTCGAGGCTGCCCGAGCCGTCGCGCGCGAGCTCAATGCACGAAGCGCACTTTCCGCACGGCGTATCGGTGGGACCCTCAGCGCAGTTGAGGCAGCGAGCAAGGATGCGCGCCGACGTGGTCTTGCCACACCCGCGCGGTCCACTAAACAGGTAGGCGTGGTTGACGCGGTCGGTGCGCAGCGCCGTCATCAGCGGGTCGGTGACCTGCGATTGCCCAATCATTTCGGCAAACGTCTCGGGCCGGTAGCGGCGGTAGAGAGCGGTGGTCACTTCTCCATAGTAGAGCGCGAGCCTGACAAACTTGCCGACATAAGGGGACCCCTCGCGCACCCGCCAGAGCCCGGTTACCCTTGCTACGTTTCCGTCCTGGGGGAGTTGGCCTGGATGGCGCCACGCGAGGAGCCGTTTCTAGTTTAGGGCACGCCACAGCTAGGCGCTCGGGCTCGTTTCGGGGCTATACGACTGCGCGTTGGAGGTGGCACCGCCGTCGATCGAGACGATGTTGCCGATCATGAATGGTGCCTTGTCAGAGCAGAGAAAAAGCACCAGTTCGGCGACCTCTTCGGATGTTCCCATGCGCGTCAGCGGCTGCGGAGCCACCAGGCTGTCCTGAACCGGTTGCGGCAACGTAAGCACCATTGGTGTGGCAATGGCGCCCGGAGCAATCGCGTTGATGCGTATGCCCATGTTGGCATATTCACCGGCCGCGGTCTTGGTGAGACCGACCACGGCGTGCTTGGCGGCCACGTACGGCCCGGCCATCGGGGTTCCCACGAGTCCCGCTTCAGAAGCATTGTTGACAATGGATCCGCCACCGTGCTCTTTCATGTAGCGAATCTCATGCTTCATGCAGAGCCAGACGCCCTTTGCGTCGATGGCGAAGATGCGATCGAAGTCGGCCTCTTCCACCTCATGCGTGAAACCTACGGCCAAAATGCCGGCGTTGTTAAAGGCAAAGTCAAGCCGACCAAAGGCGGCGACGGTGGCATCGACCATGTTGATCACGTCAGCTTCTTTGCTGACGTCCATTGCCAAAAATTGCGCCGTGCCACCGGACTTCGCGATGGTCGCGACGACGGCTTCACCCTGACCACGCATGGCTTCGATATCGGCAACGAGAACGCTGCCGCCCTCACGAGCGAACGCGTGTGCCGCGGCCGCACCCATGCCACTTGCTCCGCCGGTGACGAGTCCGGCCTTGCCATCAAACATGCCCATGAAAACGAAGCCTACTTGCGGAGTCGTCGACGCGCACTCGCCTTTCGAGAGTTCTGTTCCATACGGGTCAAGCTTGACTCCAGTTGACGCAATCGAAGAACGACTCGCTCATTCACCGATGCGAAACGCAGGCCACGACGGGATCGGTAAACAAAGAGCGCCAGGCCAAACATCACCACTGCCGAAACAGACACGATAATGCTCGTGCGAATGGAGGCGCCTGTGTCGGGCATGCCCGCCGTGGCAATGATGGGAGTGTCAGACAACTGAAGAATGTCGCAGCCGTAGCCAAGCTCCAAGTACTTTGTCACCGACACGGGATTCGAGGCATTATCAACTCCGGTAAGCGTCAGCTCGTGAACTCCTGGGAGGCAGGCTGCGGGCGGGATGGTAATCGTCTGAGAGAAGTTACCCGAACCGTCAGTCACGCCCGAGTAGATCACAATCGGGGACGAGTGCATCGTGAGATCGTAGGCACTTGTCGGGGCAAGGTTGCTGCCCGCGATTAACGTTGACGCCCCATTGAACGCGGCACCCGGCAGCAAGTTGAGCGTGAGGTCAAGCGAAGAAGATCCGCCACCGCCGCCACCGCCACCGCCACCACTAGGAGATGTGATGGCCGCTGATTTCGCCACGGCGACCTCTCCGTAACCAGATACGGACATACAGTCGTTGTATACGGACGTGGGGGTGTATGTCTGCTCGCCGCCAAGACTGTATGTGGTAGACAGCGAGATGTAGAGGCCATAGCCGCGGGGATAACTCTCGTAGAAATAGCCGTCGGCATAAAGAGCGAGCACCACACCGGCGTCATCCCATTTTGGCCCAGCGGCATAAGCCGGCGACGTCGAATCGACCCAGCTCGATGTCCCCGAGTCGTAGTGAAGTTCAGCGCCCGCCGCATTGAACCGACCGAGTCGCCACGGGTGATTGGTGTCACCGCTGGCGAGCAACTTCAAGTAGTCGGTGCCCATGTCAGTGGTGTTTTGACCAGCGGGCGTCGAGTAGGGGCGTTCCATGCGCCAGACTCTGAACGAGCTAAACG
>WLNS01000155.1 GCA_009699665.1 Actinomycetota bacterium | reverse complement strand
CCCATTCCTCGCCGCCCTGATCATTATTTCGGCGGCTCTAGCTCTGGCGGGGGTGAGTCTTTATCCACCGTCGCGGCTCGTGTGGATAAAGCACTTCTACGTCGGCGCGTCTCTTATCGTGGTGACAGGACTGATTGTTTCCATTATGGTGCTGCAGTCGCCAAACTACGCTGCGAGCCAAGTCACGCATACCATCGATCTCTTCACGACGTCGTTTGAACAGGGCGGCGCAAATCTTGATTCTGAGCAGCCGGCGATGGGTGACGCTCCCGTTCCCGGCAACGGACAGAACCCGGGGCCTCCAGACGGCGGCCCGCAGCCCTGACGTGAGGGCTTAACGACAACGCCGGGTCGTAGCCTCTATTCTTTTACTTGGTTAAGTCCACTCAGTTTAGCGAACGCCTAGGGGCTGCCTCAGTTCAACGTCTTTGCGGCCGTCCCGCTCTATATGACAATCCGATAAACGATCATTCTTGTGGAGGAATGGGAAATGAAAATCGAAACAAAAAAGCTCCGGTTGCTGATCCCCATACTTGGCACCGCACTGGCCCTGTCCGGGTGCTCGGCCAACAGCACTTCAGATTTGACATCGACACCGGCTCAATCGACAGCTGCTCAGCGCGAAGCTCAGAATCGAGGATCACGTCTGTGCGTCGTCAACAGCACGTCACTGCAGATGCGTGTTCAGTGGCGCGGTTATCCCGCACCCCGTGACGTCAGCCCGGGCCACACAGACTGTAATAGCGGATACGAAACCACCCAGGTCGACGTCTTGGCAGCCATCGAGTACGAACCAGCAGATCAGCCGGGAAAGTGGTTGACACTGAACGCCTTTGCCGAAAACATCTTTCTTGGACCGCCAAGGGCTGCCGCCTGGTTTGAATCTCAGGGCAGCCAGCTCGGGGCGTGCGGTAAATACTATGTCAACGACGAAGACTCGTTTCAGACCAACAAGTTGCACGTCAAAATCGTGCGCATCGATGACACGGCGTCGAACAAAGAATTTGTGCTGACTCTCACCGAGCCTTCTGGGCAGGATTCGGCCCCAGATGTGTCGACCTGCATCCATGAGAAGATAAACCCCCTTTAGGAGGAGTGGAAAAGTTCGATTCGCAGCAACCCGGCGTGCCTTCAGGATTCGGCCGTTCTGCTGCGCTGAGCGTTCACGAGACGCTTGCGTGAGGCTCCTGCGCTAGTAGGCTGAATTAACTTAATATTGACCCGGGGCCTTCGCCCAAGAGTTTCGCGAGGAGCACGTCATGAAACTATCTCGTCGCTTCACTGGCCTCTCTCTTGGTTTTGCGATCGTCGCCTCGGCACTAGCCGGCTGCTCCCCGGTTGCGACCCCCGACGCTAACCCCACGTTGCCCCCGGAGCGACTCGCTGCGTGGAAAAATGTCTGGACGTGCATGATTTCTCAAGACCCGTCAGTCGTGCCGAACGTTTTTTTTGGTAACCAAACGTACCCCGGAAAATACCACCGGTCAGATGGAAGCACCGCGACGGGAGCGGTTGCGGTCTATCGAACCGACTGGATTTGCAACGATTCGTCAGAATCGCAAGCTGCTACATGGCTGCCCAGCAGCATGGACACCTATGCAACTGTCACGTGGCCGAATGGCCGCTCAGCAGACATCGGCATCCAGAATCCGCTTCTGGGAACTCCCAAGTTCTATCCGTCGCTACTCTGTAATTCTGATGCGCCCGGTTGCATTGGCGAAGCAAAATTTGCTCTGGACGAAGGCGACACGTTTAAGTGCAGCATCGTGGGTTATGACCTAGAAATCACGAGGAAGCAAGATTTGTCAGGATACAAGTACTACGAAATAGTTTTCGGCTCGGCTAGTGCCATGACTGATGACTTTGATAGCCCGATCTGCGCCAAGAAATGAAAATGAGCGACCTAACGTCTGTGAGACGCGTAGCGACAAAATCGCGTCGATCGCGCCGCATCGCCACAGGTGCGGTGATTCTTATCGCAGTGTCGCTGGCGACGACCGATGCGACCCTGGGCACGCCCATCGCACGGTCCGCTCTGATCCGCGGAGAACGACTGTGCGTCACGAATAACACCGGAATGACTGTGCAGCTTACGTGGTCATACACAGACACAGTCGATGCTCTGCCCAGTGGCCTCCTGACCGCGGGGGCCACGAACTGTGCCACGGGCTCAAACGCTGGCGCTTACGGGCTCACCGTGCGGGTGAAATGGAACGACAAACTTTCACAACTTTTCACCGTGTACAACCAGACGATCTCTAGTCCCCAAGTGGTGGTTGATAGCGATATGCAATCGGCCATGGACGTCACACGGTGTGCGCAAGTATTCGGCTGGTACGGGGTGAATTACTGCACCGAGACTTACGACGTCAACACGTCGAAGACATACACTGCCTACAGCTGGCATGAGTCCGTCTTGACCCGTATTGCTGATTCGGCAGATAACAAAGAATTCACTCTGTCGTTGCTCAAATGATAACTCACTCGGGTGCGTTTTCCCCCCGGCCAAAGCGCGTGGAGCGGCTTAATGAACTTCCCAAAGGGCTACTATGGGTCGAGCTCGATTGTGCTTGCAGGACGGTACGTGCACGTTGACCCTTTGGTGGCATCGAGAAATTTACTACGAAAGCGAGACACGATATGAGCCCAGCACTTCGCCGCCGCATGGTTATCACCACGCTCGCCGCCGCGATCTTACTAACGGGGTGCACGCCGACAGTTTTAGCTCCTGAGGTCTCGGCAAGCCGGGAGGCGAGCATTCGCGGCACCAACTTGTGCATTTTTAACAACACGACCATGAACGTACGCGTGACATGGAGGGGTGACACAAATGCGCAAGCCGTCCCTCCAGCAGGCGAGCTTTGCAAGAAAGGACACGCGACAAGCGTCGAAGATGATGTCCTGGGCAAACTCGAATACGAGCCGACTATCTACCCTGGCACGTGGATGGGCTTGGTCGTGATGGCCACAAACTACTCCATCGGTAAGCCCGCGGCAGTTGTCGAGTATGCGGCAATTGGCGGCGCCTACGGGATATGCCAAAGTTTTGATGAAGGCCAGTCTGCGTGGATGCAGGCTAGTTGGTTGCGGGCTGACATGAAACGCAATAAGGACTCAAGTGACAACAAGGAGTTTGTGCTGACGTTGACAGACAGCCAAGCCCCAATTGTTGCTCAGACGTGCGTGCCGCGGTACTTCGATGACTGGACGAACTAGTTCCAGTACGTTAATTTTTTTATCAATTTCACCTGAGTCCGCGAGAAAAGGTCTCATCGCGGGGCGAAGAGTTGCTTATTGTTGGTAGCCAGCCCACGTCAAGGGAAAACCTGCCCCCGTTTTCCATGCGGTGAACTCGGCGGAGTCAACCGCCAGACGCAGCGGAACCGCAAGGTCGACTCGCCGTCCGCCGATGAGCTTCTGCTGGTTCATCCACCAGTCCGATTCGCCGAGCAGTGCCACCGAGAGCGTTGTTGATTCCGCGCCGTCCGTTGAGGCCACCGTGGGCGGAAACGCGTCCACGGGATTAATGGTG
>WLNS01000154.1 GCA_009699665.1 Actinomycetota bacterium | reverse complement strand
GCCGGTCACCTGCGCGATGAAGTCGATCGGGTGTACGCGCGCGGTGCGGGAATCAGCATTCTTCTGCTGGCTTTCTTTTCCGTTGGCAGGGAAGGCATCGAGACGGCACTCTTCATCTGGGCTGCGGCCGGTGCCACCGGTCAAACGCTCTTCCCGCTGCTGGGCGCAATCCTGGGCCTCGCGATTTCGGTTTCGCTCGGATTCTTGATTTATAAAGGCATGACAACGCTCAACCTGCGCGCGTTTTTCGCCTGGTCTGGCGGCCTGCTCATTCTCATGGTTGCGGGCATTCTCAGTCACGGAATTGGCGACTGGCAGATCGAGGCGGGGATTCTGCCGGGTGCCAACGCGATTGCTTTTGACTTCTCGACTACCGTGCCCACAGACACCTGGTTTGCCACGGTCATGCAAGCGGTCTTAGGGATTTCACCCGTCATGACCTGGTTGCAGGTCATCGTGTGGATCATCTACGTTGGTGTGGCCTTGCCGACCTATTTGTCCGTGACCCTTCGCCGCAACCATCCCCTCACGGAAAGCGCCGACGACATCACCTCGACGGCTTCCCTCGAGGTTGTGGGCAGCCGATAACTACGGTGTGACGACCTGGGTGACAACGTAACTGACATTGTTGTCTGAGCCGGTCCCCGTAGTTGCCACTACGACGGAATACTGAGCATTAGAAAACATTCCGGTAGAGGCGCCATCTGCCGTTGCGTCAAAGTCGGCGTTGAAGCCAGCAGCAAGCAACTTGCCCTTTGCGTCTTCGTACGATGTCGTGGGATCCGAGACCTTAACCACCACCGACCAAGCCCTGTCTGCACCTGTTCCCAGAGAGCCGCTCGAGGTGATCTCACCCGAGATAACGGGCACCTCGGCAGGAAAACCTTCGGGCATAGTGCCGCCATCAACATTGACATCAACCCCCGTAGCGTCCTCTATGGCGTTCTCAACGGCGCCCTGTAAGGCCTGCTGAGGGCTGCAGGCGGTCAAGACTGGCACGCCGCCCACGGTCAGTGCCCCGGCAAGCGCCAGCATCATTATTTTTCGTGTCGCAGTCATGGTGTTTCCTCCTCAATGCAAGGTCCCCTGGAAGGCACCAGAGGTCATCTGATTTCCACAAAGTTACACCCCGATGGAGAAGTCGCCAAGAGCCTTTCATCTGACGAACGGTAAAGGTTCGTCACGCGCGCGATAGGACTAAACCGACGCGTCCTGCTTCTTGAGGCGACTCGTCGTGCGGGCACGTTCTGTCTGATCGAGAACGACCTTGCGGATGCGCACCTTTTCGGGAGTCACTTCAACGCACTCGTCTTCGCGGGCAAACTCGAGGCACTCCTCGAGCGACAGCTGTCGCGACGGCGTCATCGACTCAAAAGTGTCAGAGGTTGATTGACGCATGTTGGTGAGTTTCTTCTCTTTGGTGATGTTGACATCCATGTCATCAGATCGGGAGTTTTCACCAATGACCATGCCCTCATAAACCTCGTCGCCCGGCTCAACGAAAAACGACATGCGTTCCTGCAAGCCGATGATGGCAAACGGGGTGACGGTTCCGGATCGGTCAGACACAATGGAGCCGTTTTGGCGCGTGACAATCTGGCCCGCCCACTCCTCATATCCGTGCGAGATGGCGTTGGCAATACCCGTGCCTCGGGTCATGGTCAGAAACTCCGTGCGGAAACCAATCAGACCGCGCGACGGAACCACAAACTCCATGCGCACCCAACCGGTGCCGTGATTGACCATCGACTCCATGCGCCCCTTGCGGCTCGCCAACAGCTGCGTCACGGCGCCCAGGTGCTCCTCGGGAACATCGATCGTGAGGTGCTCGTAGGGCTCGTGTGTTTTTCCGTTGACCTTGCGAACCACCACCTGCGGTTTGCCCACGTTGAGTTCGAATCCTTCGCGGCGCATGTTCTCGACCAAAATCGCGAGCGCTAGTTCCCCACGGCCTTGCACCTCCCACGAGTCGGGGTTGCCAATGTCAACCACCTTGAGCGAGACGTTTCCGACAAGCTCACGGTCGAGGCGATCTTTCACCATGCGGGCCGTCAGTTTGTGCCCCTTGACCTTGCCCACGAGGGGCGAGGTGTTGGTGCCGACGGTCATCGAAATGGCCGGTTCGTCGACAGTGATGGCCGGCAAGGGTCGAACGTCGTCGGGGTCAGCGAGCGTTTCACCGATCGTAATGTCGGGGAAACCGGCAACGGCCACGATGTCGCCCGGGCCGGCCGACTCAGTCGGAAAGCGCTCGAGAGCCTTGGTCTTGAGCAGTTCGGTTACACGAACGTTGCTCACCTCGCCGTTGTGACGCACCCACGCCACTGTCTGACCCTTTTTGATCTCGCCGTTGAAGACGCGAAGCAGCGCGAGGCGACCCAAGAAGGGAGACGCATCGAGGTTGGTGACGTGCGCTTGCAGCGGCGCCTCGTCGTCATACGTGGGCGCCGGGATGTGCTGAAGAATGGCCTCGAACAGGGGCTCGAGGTCGTCGTTGTCGGGCATCGAGCCGTTTTCCGGCTGGGTGTGACTGGCGGCACCGGCACGGCCCGAGGCATAAACCACGGGAACGTGCAGGGCGGCATCGAGGTCGAGATCGGGGAAGTCTTCGTGCAGGTCCGACGCCAGCCCCAGCAGAAGGTCCTGGCTTTCGCTGACGACCTCAACGATGCGCGCATCGGGACGATCGGTCTTGTTGACGAGCAGGACGACAGGCAGGGACGCCTCCAGGGCCTTGCGAAGAACGAAACGCGTCTGAGGAAGTGGACCCTCGCTGGCGTCCACCAGCAGCACGACGCCGTCGACCATCGACAGGCCGCGCTCTACCTCGCCACCAAAGTCGGCGTGGCCGGGCGTATCGATCACGTTGATGGTGATGGGGCCATTGGTGGCGTGCTTGCCCGAATACTCGATGGCCGTGTTTTTGGCCAGGATGGTAATTCCCTTTTCGCGCTCAAGGTCGTTCGAGTCCATCATGCGGTCTTCGGCGCTGAAGTGCGCGTCAAACGAGTTGGTCTGCTTGAGCATGGCGTCCACGAGTGTGGTCTTGCCATGGTCGACGTGCGCAACAATAGCAACATTGCGCAGGTCAGATCGGGTGGCGACGGCCATGCCAGTACGTCCTTATTTTGCGGTTCGGCCCTCTCTCCGTTTGCGCTGAGCGACGGGATCGGGAACGGGAACAGCGGCGATGAGCTGCTGCGTGTAGGGGTCTTGTGGATTTCGCAGAATCGCGTCCTTGGCACCCTGCTCGACAATCTTACCCCGGTGCATCACTACGATGCGGTCAGCGAGCTCATCGACCACCGCGAGGTCATGACTAATGAAGAGACAGGCGAAGCCAAAACGCTCTTGAAGGTCGCGCAACAAGTTTAAGAAACGAGCCTGAACAGAGACATCGAGGGCGCTCGTAGGCTCGTCGGCCACCAGTAAATCGGGGGCGAGGGCGAGGGCGCGTGCAATGCCGACGCGCTGGCGTTGACCGCCCGACAGCTCATGCGGATAACGATTTCGATAGCCGATGGGCAGTTCAACCTG
>WLNS01000153.1 GCA_009699665.1 Actinomycetota bacterium | reverse complement strand
ATACCCAAAACGGTCGGCGTATCGTCGAGCAGTGTCGCTCGCGTCAGCACGGCAACAGAAGCCACGAGGGCGGTCGCGTGAACGGTCAGTCGAACCTGCTCGCACCCCAGCGCAGATGCTCGCGTGAGGAATGTGGTGAGGTCGGCAAGGTCTTCCGCGGAAGCTAGCGTGAGTAGGTCGTCCATTCCTACCTAAACTAGCGAGAGAATGCGACACCCTTCGGCGAGAGGCCAAACAGTGCACGAGAATGTGGCGAGATTACTCGAGGCTCTGACCCTTCGTCCAGCACCGACCGAAGACAACGCCGATCGTTTTGTCGGCACCAGCATCAAGATGCCCCATAACCGGGTCTTTGGCGGTCAAGTGCTCGCTCAGACGCTGATTGCAGCCAGCGCTACGGTGCCATCCACTCGACCGGTGCACTCGGTGCACGGCTACTTCTTGCGCCCGGGTGACGACAACCAGCCGATCGAATACAGCGTCGATCGCATTCACGATGGTCGATCGTTTAGCACGCGACGAACCCAAGGAATCCAAAACGGTGTTCCCATCTTCTCGATGATTGCGTCGTTCCAAGAAGTCGCTCCCGGACTCGAGCACGCCGAGCCCATGCCCGAGGGCATCCCCGATCCCGAAACACTGCCCGCCCCGAGTGAGCTTTTCGCCTCACTCGATCACCCGCGCGCCACCTACTGGGCCTCGGCTCGCCCGGTTGATATTCGTTACATCAACGGGCCCATTTATGTCGACGTACCCCAGCCGCACGTTGCGCATCAGGCGGTGTGGATGCGCTGCCTCGACAAACTGCCCGACGACCCCAACCTGCATCGTGCGGTGTTGGCCTACGCCAGTGACTACACAATTCTTGAGTCGATCTACCGCCGCCACGGTGTTGCGTGGGCCACGAAGGGGCTCAACGCCGCGAGCCTCGATCACGCCATGTGGTTTCATCGTGACGGCCGCGCAGACGAATGGGTGCTCTATGTGCAGGAATCACCGAGCGCCCAGGGCGGCCGAGGCTTGTGTCTGGGACGCCTTTACACGCGTGACGGCAGGCTGCTCGCCACCGTTGCGCAAGAAGGAATGGTGAGAGTGCCACCCGGAGTGGCCGGCACCTAGTCGCGCGTCAGTTTGCGATATGTGCTGCGATGCGGCAGCGCCGCGTCTGCTCCCAACCGCTCAATCTTGTTGGCTTCGTAAGAGTCGAAGTTTCCCTCGAACCAATACCAGGCACCCGGATTCTCTTCGGTGCCCTCATAGGCCAAGATGTGCGTGGCGATGCGGTCGAGGAACCAGCGATCGTGGGTGATGACCACCGCGCAACCGGGGAATTCGAGGAGCGCGTTTTCGAGGCTCGACAACGTTTCGACGTCTAAATCGTTGGTGGGCTCATCAAGGAGCAGCAGGTTGCCGCCCTGTTTGAGCGTGAGAGCCAGATTGAGACGGTTGCGCTCTCCGCCCGAGAGCACCCCGGCAGGTTTCTGCTGATCGGGGCCCTTGAAGCCAAACGTCGAGACATAGGCGCGTGACGGAATCTCGACATGCCCCACCTGAATGAAATCGAGGCCATCGCTGACGACTTCCCACAGGGTTTTCTTGGGGTCGATCCCGCCACGATTTTGGTCAACATAAGAGATTTTGACCGTCTCGCCAACTTTGACCTCTCCACCGTCGACCGGCTCGAGCCCGACGATGGTCTTGAAAAGCGTTGATTTGCCTACGCCGTTAGGCCCGATGATGCCGACGATGCCATTTCTGGGCAACGAAAAGGAAAGATTGTCAATCAGGACCCGATCGCCGAATCCCTTTGTGAGGTTCGTGATTTCAAGCACCTGTTGACCCAGTCGCGGCCCGGGCGGAATCTGAATCTCTTCAAAGTCGAGCTTTTTGGTGCGTTCTGCCTCTTCGGCCATCTCTTCGTATCGCGCAAGACGCGCCTTGGACTTTGTCTGACGACCCTTGGCGTTGCTACGCACCCACTCGAGTTCTTCTTCAAGACGCTTCGACAGCTTGGCGTCTTTCTTGCCCTGTATCTGCAGGCGTTCGGCCTTCTTCTCCAGATAGGTCGAGTAGTTCCCCTCGTAGGGGTAGAGGTGACCGCGATCCACCTCGGCAATCCATTCCGCGACGTGGTCTAAAAAGTATCGATCGTGGGTCACGGCGAGAACAGCACCGGGATACTTGGCAAGGTGCTGCTCGAGCCACAACACACTCTCGGCATCGAGGTGGTTGGTGGGCTCATCTAAGAGCAGCAGGTCGGGCTTCTGCAAGAGTAGTTTGCACAGCGCCACTCGACGGCGTTCTCCTCCCGAGAGCACCGCGACGTTGGCGTCGCTCGGCGGGCACCGCAAAGCATCCATCGCTTGGTCGAGTTGTGAATCCAAGTCCCACGCGTTGGCCGCGTCTATTTCTTCTTGCAAGCCGCCCATCTCGGCTAACAACGAGTCGTAATCGGCTTCGGGATCGGCAAGTGCCGCTGAGATCTCATTGAAACGAGTGATCTTGCCCATGATCTCGCCCACGCCTTCTTGCACGTTTTCGAGCACCGTTTTGTCGTCATCAAGCTCGGGTTCTTGCATGAGAATTCCGACGGTGTAGCCCGTGGAAAGTTTTGCCTCACCGTTTGAGGGCGTATCGAGGCCCGCCATGATCTTCAGAATCGTTGACTTTCCGGCACCATTCGGTCCGACCACGCCAATCTTGGCACCCGGAAAGAACGACATCGTGACGTCATCGAGAATGACTTTGTCGCCGACAGCTTTGCGCGCTCGAACCATGGAATAAATGAACTCGGCCATGACCCAATCCTAGAAGTGGTTGATGCCGGCGCCGACCAGACACCCGCCGGAGGGGAGCGCGGGGGCAACACTGATGGCAACGGTCTGAATGGCCGTGCCGTACTGGCCAATCAGGCACTCGGCACCTACCTGCGCCGATATGAAAACCGTGTCGGCCAAGAGACCAATCGCGGTAGAACTGTCGGTCCACGAGACTCCGGCGGGGTCAAATCCGGCTGAGCGCAAGCGCTCGGCCTGGCTGGCCGGATTTGCCGAGATGCCCTCGGCAACCAAGCCCTGCTCAAGCAAAATGACAAAGAGTCGCTGATTGGCCGCCGCCGAGCCGGGATTAACCGCGGGAATGAAGTTGGGCTTTACTCGAGTCGGTGTGGGTTTCGGCGTCGACGTGCTCGCCGAGGTCGACGATGAGGGTTTGGCGTTACCCCCGAAGTCAAAGAACTGACCCACGCTGGCGCATCCGGTCAAGAGGCTGCCCACAGCGGCGACGGCGACGATTGCACCTAGTACCTTCATGCTTATCCTCTGGATGTCGAAAAGTTCGACATCATTCTACGGCGCCCCGCAGTGACAACCTGAGAGCGCACCGAAGAGGTTGAGGAATGGGCCGAGCGCAGGCAAGCAGCCCGGGCAAGGTTCTACGCTCTGGCCTCCGACGCGCTGGGCTCCGACGCGCTGACCAGCCAGCCTGCTGAGTCATCATCGATTGAGTCACTGATCGGCGCGAAGGTGAGGTCGCGATCGGCCGGCTGGGTTTCTTCTGCGCCTGACACAACACGGGTGAACGTGGCGGT
>WLNS01000152.1 GCA_009699665.1 Actinomycetota bacterium | reverse complement strand
GTGCCGGCGGATTTGGCGGTGGTACGCCGAGTGATGTCGCGGCTCAGCTCGGTCAAAGTGCCGGCCAAATGACGCGACAGGGAGGATTCGGCGGCGGTCAGAACCCCTTTGCGGCTGCTTCGCAAACCGTTGTCTTACACGCTCCGTTCTCTCTGACAATCATGATCATTGCGCTCGGGCTTGCTCTCGTCGGTGGCATTCTTGCCGGTGCTCTCGGTGGCTGGCGTGCATCCCGCCTCAGCCCGGCTGCAGCCCTGCGTAGCGTCAACTAACCTCCCGAGATATCAGAAGGATTCAGCATGTACACACTCGAGAACGTTTCTAAAACCTACAAGCAGGGCCAACGACGCATAGTTGCCCTCGATCGCGTGAATCTGAGCATTCCCACGGGACAGATGGTTGCGATTCAGGGCCCCACGGGCGGCGGAAAGTCAACACTGCTGCAGATGTTGGGTGCACTGGATCGGCCCAGCGAAGGCATCGTCACTCTGGGTGATGACGTTATCTCAGGTGAACCCGATAGGCGCCTCACCAAGATTCGAGCGGGCCGCATTGGATTCGTTTTTCAGAACTACAATCTGATCCCCACCCTGACTGCCCAGCAGAATGTTGAATCGGCATTGGAACCCGAGGGACTTCCCCATCGGGAACGCAGGGACCGCGCGCTTCGGGCACTCGAATCCGTGGGATTGGCCGATCGGGCTGGTCACCTGCCCAGCGAACTCTCGGGTGGCCAACAGCAGCGCGTTGCCATTGCTCGCGCGCTCGTCAAGAATCCGGAGGTTATCCTCGCCGACGAACCGACCGGCAATCTCGATGAGCAGACGCGCGACGACATCGTCGATTTGCTTGTCACGTTGTGGAAAGACGAGAAGCTCACGGTCATCATCGTGACCCACGACTCTCAGGTGGCCAAGCGTGCCCAGCGCCGTCTGGTGATCACCGACGGCAAGGTCTCGGAACCGAAGAAGTCCTAGCCCACCACCGTAGATTCAAGGCATCTCGGGCTAGGATTTTCGGCATGGGAACCTTTGCCGAGAAGTATGGGCCTTTTGCCCTGGTTGCCGGAGGGTCGTATGGCCTCGGTGCGGCTTTCGCCGAGGGAATTGCGCGGCGTGGACTGAACCTCGTCATCGTTGCGCGCAAGAAAGATGCTCTCGATGCCACGGCCGCCCGCATTCGTGATGCCCACGGCGTTGAGGTGATCACCATCGCAGCCGACCTCGCCGACGTCGACACCGTGAAGAAGCGTGTGGGGGCGCTCGGTGTCGAGATCGGCCTGTTCGTTTATGACGCTGCTTTCGTTCCCATTGGCCCGTTCACCGAGACAACCGAAGACCAGCTGGTGAGTGCGGCGGCGGTCAACGTGCGCACGCCACTGTTATTGACGAAACTCTTCTCCACCCCCATGATCCAGCGCGGCCGTGGTGGCATTGTGCTCATGTCGTCTCTTGCCGGAGGACAGGGCAGCCCTAACCTGGCCACCTATGCGGCGACCAAAGCATTCAACACCATCCTGGCCGAAGGGCTCTGGAAGGAGCTCTCGCCGCTGGGAGTCGACGTGCTGGTGTGCACCGCGGGAGCGATTCTCACACCCGGATATGAGCAAGCCGAAAACGCCAAGCCTGCCCCCGGAACGTTATCGCCTGCAACGGTGGCCGAAAAGACGTTGCAGGCTCTGGGCAACGGCCCCGTCGTCGTTCCCGGTGTGGTCAACAAGATTGGTAGATTTATGATGACCCGGCTCCTGAGCAGGAGGGGTGCCATCGGGATTATGTCCAAGAACACTGGAGACTTGTCGTGACTATCTTTTTGGGTCTGATCACCCCACTCATTGCGTATGCCGTAATTACGGTGCTGCACCTTGTGCTTCCCTCACACCGCGTGAAGGGCTATGTGATCGACGACGCCACGGGCGAGGTGTTGCGCTACCGCATCAACGGACGTTATGTACTCGTGGTCAGCATTGCCCTGTGGCTGGTGCTCGGATTTACCAAGCTTGTGCCGTTCACCTGGCTGTACGAGACGCGGTGGTGGGGGCTCATCGGCGCCGTGATCATCGGGCTGGTGTACGCGCTCGTCATCGTGCTGAAGTTCCCGCCCGTGCGCTCCTCGTTCCTGGCCGATTTCTGGTTCGGTCGGTCAAAGCAGGCACAGTACAAAGGTGACCTACTCGACGCCAAGGTGTGGCTCTACCTCGTGGGAGCCGTACTGTTGCAGCTCAACGTTCTCTCGTTTGCGGTATTCCACATCACGAATGTTGCCGAGATCAACCCCGGTTTCTTGCTGGCCTGCGGCATGCTTACCTGGTTCTGCTTCGAATACTTGATTTTCGAGCGCGTGCACCTGTGGACCTATGACTTCATTGCTGAGCGGGTGGGCTTCAAGCTCGGTTTCGGATGTCTGGCCTTCTACCCTTACTTCTACACGGTGTCCCTCTGGTTCACGGCCGACCTGCCCAACCCCGGTATTCCGACGTGGGCCACGGTGGTGTGTGGCGTCCTCTTTTTCGGCGGCTGGGTTCTCACCCGCGGTGCCAACATGCAGAAGTTCCGCTTCAAGACGGCGCCGGATCGCAGCTTTTTCGGAATTGTTCCCGAATCGCTCAGTAACGGAAAGCACTCCCTGCTGGTCAACGGATTCTGGGGTGGCAGCCGGCACATCAACTACCTTGGCGAAATCCTCCAGGCCGTGGCCATCGCCGCGGCAACGGGTTACTACGGCATCTGGATGATCTGGCTGTACCCGATCTACTACATCGCCCTTTTCGTCTCCCGCGAACGCGACGACGAGAAGATCTGTGAGGCCAAGTACGGGTCGCTGTGGGGCAAGTACACCGCGAAGGTCAAGTACCGCATCATCCCCGGTATTTACTAGATCGGCAGTGCTTGGCGGCGGATAACTCCAGACTGCCAGGGAAGGCTGCGAGTGGTTAGGCTCTCTTCATGACCGACCAGAGGCAGCCGACCGAACTGGACCGCATTGCCGAGGAGTGGGTTGACACTCTCTGCGACCTCGACCCCGATTACCGCGTGTGGCTGGGCCGTGACGGCGACGTCACCGGTTATGGCGATCTTTCTCCCGAGGGTCACGCCGCCTGGGAGGCCGCAGCCACACGAACTCTGTCGGCCTTGGACGCGGCAACGGCAGTAGACGATGTCGACCGCGTCACCCAGGCAGATCTCACCGCAGAACTTCGCCTCGCTGTAGAGACAAGCGCTGCGAGGTGGCATCTGCGCGATCTCAACAACATCGCCTCTCCCGCGCAGGCTTTGCGTGACGTCTACGACCTGATGCCAGCAGAGGCGGAATCTGATTGGGCCACCATCGCCGCGAAGCTCGGCAATCTGGGCGGAGCGTTGCAGGGTTACCGCGAAACGCTGCGGCAGGGCATCCGTGAAGGGCATATTCCCGCGCGGCGCCAAATCGACGAGGTGATAACCCAAGCAGAACGCAATGCGGGCGATGACGGCTTCTTCGTCACCTTTGCGACCGTTACGGCGCCGACAGACCTGCCCGAGTCGCTGCGCAACAAGCTGCGCGCAAACTCCGAACTGGCCCGTTCCGCGTATGGCGAATTTGCCGATTTCCTGCGCGATGAG
>WLNS01000151.1 GCA_009699665.1 Actinomycetota bacterium | reverse complement strand
TCGAAGTGACCGCAGCTGCACCCGTTGCCGTTGCTGCTGCTGCCCCCGCAGGTGGCGGAGCCGCAGAAGCTGCCGAAGAGAAGGACGCATTCGACGTTGTTCTCGAGGCCGCCGGCGCAAACAAGATTGCCGTCATCAAGGAGGTCCGCACGCTGACCAACCTCGGTCTCGGCGAGGCAAAGGCACTCGTTGACGGAGCACCTTCCACGCTCCTCGAGGGCGCCAAGAAGGATGTTGCCGACAAGGCAAAGGAAGCCCTCGAGGCTGCCGGCGCTACGGTCGTCCTCAAGTAACACACAAACGAATGTGAAGTGGGGCCTCACCTTTTAGGTGGTGCCCCACTTCTGCGTTAGAGAGACGTGCCCGAGAGCAGCATGACGATGAGCGCCACGTTCAGCACAATGATCAGGCCGGCGGCAATCGACCCGAGAATCGTGGTGACGCGGGCATTGGCGGCGTCACCCATCAGGGCGCGGCTCCGCGTGAACGAAATCAAGGGGATGAGCGCAAACGGAATGCCGAACGACAGCACAACCTGGCTCATGATGAGAACCAGCAATGGATTCAGTCCAATAGCGAGAATCACGATGGCCGGAATGAGCGAGATAACGCGGCGCCACAAGAGGGGAACGCGAATGTTCAGCAGCCCACTCATGATTTCTCCTCCGGCATAAGCGCCAACAGAGGTTGAGGCCAGGCCTGATGCCAAGAGGGCAATGCCAAAGAAGATTGCGATGGTCGAGCCGAGGGCGAGGGCAATGCTTGCGTAGGCCGAAAAAATGTCGTCGACACCTGATCCGCCACGCAGACTGGCACCGACAACCAAAATCGCAATGTTGACAGCTCCGGCCACAATGAGGGCAATCGTCACGTCCCAGCGCGTGGCCCGCAGAACTTCGCGACGCCGCGCTCCCGCCGCAACCTGCCCAAATCTGTCGCGGGTGAGTCCAGAGTGGGCATATACGGCGTGCGGCATGACAGTTGCCCCCAAAATCGAGGCGGCCAGCAAAACCGAGGTGAGACCGTCAAATCCGGGAATGAGCCCAGCGGCCACGTCGCCCGGGTTGGGCGGAGAAACGATGACGCCGATGCCAAAGCCCAGGGCAATAACGATAAGCAGGCCGATGATAATGCGCTCGAAAAACTTTCCCCCGGCGCGACGGTGCAGGGAGAGAAGACCCAGCGAGAGCGCTCCCGTGATGAGGCCGCCCCAGATGAGCGGTAGCCCGAAAAGCAGGTACAGAGCAATCGCGCCGCCAAGAATCTCGGCCAAGTCGGTCGCCATCGCGACGAGTTCGGCCTGCACCCAGAAGGCGCGACGCGCCCAGGAATTATTGATGCGCTGACCGATGAGCTCGGGAAGACTCTTTCCGGTGACAATGCCGAGCTTTGCCGAGAGGTACTGAACGAGCCAGGCAATCAGATTGCCGAGCACCACGACCCACAGCAGCAAGAAACCGTATTTGGCACCAGCAGAGATGTTGCTGGCAACGTTTCCCGGGTCGAGATAGGCGACGCCCGCGACCAACGCCGGTCCTATCAAGGGCAACAGGCGGCGCATGAATTTAGCCTACTTGGCATCAATTGGGCAACGCGGTGTTGAGGGATAAGGGCTACCGTGAGGGTATGCGGATTCTTCTCGTTGGTGCCGGTGGCGTGGGTGACGCCATCGCCAAAATTCTTGCTCGACGAACGTTTTGGCAGCTAACGGTCGTCACCGACTATGACGCATCACGTGCCGACCGCACCATTTCTTGGATTCGTGAACGACACGGCGACGAGACGGCCGCACGATTTGTTGCCGACAGCATCGACGCGTCAAGCGCCGACAGTGTGGCTGACGTTGCACGTCGCCACGGCGTGACACACGTGATGAATGCGGTGGAGCCAAAGTTTGTGCCCACGGTGTTTCGTGGCGCGCTCGCCGCGGGTGCCGACTATCTCGATATGGCCATGACGTTGTCGCAGCCTCACCCGAACAAACCCTACGAACTGACGAACGTGAAACTCGGCGATGAGCAGTTTGACGCGGATTCCGTGTGGCGTGACGCCGGGCGTTTGGCCCTTGTTGGCATGGGTGTTGAGCCTGGACTGTCGAACGTCTTTGCGCGTTACGCGGTGGACCACCTCTTCAGCGCGGTTGACGAGCTGGGTACGCGCGATGGAGCCAACCTCGTTGTTGTTGATGATGACGGGAATGAGATCTTCGCTCCGAGCTTCAGCATTTGGACCACGATTGAAGAGTGCCTCAATCCGCCGGTGATCTGGGAGAAGGGCAAGGGCTGGTTTACCACGCCGCCGTTTAGCGAACCGGAAGTCTTTGATTTTCCGGAGGGCATTGGACCGGTCGAGTGCGTTCATGTTGAGCACGAAGAGGTGCTGATGATGCCGCGCTGGCTCGACGCCAAGCGAGTTACCTTCAAATACGGACTCGGAGAAGAGTTCATTGGTGTGCTGCGCACACTGCACCAGCTTCACCTTGACTCGGTTGTTCCCCTGACGGTTCGCAGCGCCCAGGGGCCGGTTCAGGTGGCCCCCCGCGACGTTGTCGCCGCAGCTTTGCCCGACCCGGCAACCCTGGGTCCGCGCATGCGTGGCAAGACGTGTGCGGGGCTATGGGCGACCGGCAAGGGGCTCGACGGAAAACCCCGCGAGGTATACCTGTATCACGTGAGTGACAACGAGTGGACGATGGCCGAGTACGAGTGCCAGTGCGTAGTGTGGCAGACTGCCCTCAACCCCGTTGTGGCACTTGAGCTGCTGGCCGCAGGAACCTGGGCGGGCAGCGGAGTCTGCGGTCCTGAGGTTTTCGACGCCCAACCGTACCTCGACCTCATGTCACGCCCAGAGGCCGAGGGCGGATACGGACAGCACTGGGGTCTCGACGAGCGCACTCCCGCCACCGGCTAGGTGGCCGCACGGGGCCATAAGCGGGTCAACCCGGGTTAGTCTGTTGTGGTGATCATTGCTTATTGGATTGTCGCCGGAATTCTCGCTCTTGCCTATCTGTTTTCTGGTGCCACAAAGCTCGTGCGCAGTAAGGCGCAGCTTGAGGCCAGTGGCCAGCGCTGGGTTTCGGGGGCACGCCCGTCATTCGTCAAGTTCGTGGGTGTCGTCGAAATCTTGGGTGCGCTTGGCCTGATTTTGCCCCCCGCGTTTTCGATTCTGGTCATCTTGGCACCGCTCGCCGCGATTGGCCTCGTGCTCGTTCAGGCCGTGGCTATCGGCGTGCACATGCAAATTCGTGACGTAAAGAGCTTGCCGATCAACATTGTGCTGCTGATTCTTGCGTTCGCGACCGCGTGGCTGGCTGTGCTCACTCTGATTTTATTTTGAGCACGATCACGTGCGTTCAGTTCTTGAGGCGTGGAGACCAACCTGCCCGCATAGGATTTAAGCCGTGAATCTGGTTTTTCGTGTCATCTGGCTCTTCTTTCGCAGCCGTTTTCGCTCGAGACTGGCTGCCGAAGATACGGCCATTACGCCCTTTCGCGTGTGGCCTACTGACCTCGACGGTCTGGGCCACATGAACAACGGCAAATATTTGTCGATCATGGACCTTGGCCGCATGGACCTGATGTTGCGATCGGGCATCTGGCCGCGACTCAAGCGCAACGGCTGGTATCCCGTGCTTGCCGGACAAACCATTGCTTATTTTCGGTCGCTCAACCCCTGGCAATCCTTCCAAATTCACACCCGTC
>WLNS01000150.1 GCA_009699665.1 Actinomycetota bacterium | reverse complement strand
TGCCGAGTGACGCATACGGAATTGCCGTGGTAGTGATACTCGCCGTTCGGGCCAGGGTGCCCCGAGCAGTGATCGATGAACGAGCCGGTCTTGCCGTTTTGGGTAATCGTGAAGTTGCTCGACATGGCCACGGTCGTGTTATCGGCCTCGAAGGGGTTGAAGATCACGGAGCCCGAAATCATGATGCCGATTGAGCCCAGGGGAGCGTCCGTCGTGGTTTCGGAATAAACGGGAAGTGTGGGAATCTCGAACGACGTGTCTTGCTCCGAGGTCGGATCTGTCACGAGTTGCGAGTTGCTTTCGTTGGGCAGAGAGACTCCCGCCGTTCCCACGGCGTAGTAGGTGTCGCGCTCGTGGTTGGGAAGACCGTTTGAGTCAATGGTTATTGTCTCGCCAGCGATTGTTGCGCTGGCCTGGGTGGCATCCCACGTGACGCCGTTGACCGTCTGAGCTTTGCCCCACGAGAGCTGGGCGAGCACGGCCGATGTGTCGACGGGGGTGCTGGCATCGCCGTTCAACGCCTGCGACAGATTTGCTGCCGGGGTTGATGAAGAGGTCGAGTGAGAGGCGGCGCAGGCGGTCAGCACGAGGGTCGCCGCGAGCAAAACTGAGACGCCCGAGAATACGCTAAAAAGCGTCGTTGAGCTGCGGGCTGAGGCCTGTCGCGAGGGTGTCATCTTTTCTCCTGGTAAACGTGTTTTGTCATAGGGTCTCATGCTCGACGACTTCATGCTGGACCAATCGCCTGTGAGTTTGCGGGCTGCACCCTATGAAACGCCTAGGAGACGCTGTCGCTGAAATTCTCGTGAACCTCAGGGCATTCTGCAGGGGGAGCGAGTAAAATAAGGCCGAGTGGCAAGAGACACGAAACCTTCGGGAATCGAGTGCCTAGCCCGTTCAAGCAGGGTATGAGAGATAAATTAGCGGACTATGAGTCAAGAACTTCTCGAAGTGAAGCGGGGGCGCGTGAGCAGAAGGCAGCACGGCGTCATGAGTGGAGACCCCTCGCTCACTGCTGAGTTTTGGATGGGGTTGTGTGGCAATCCCGACCCGACATCTCGCGAAAAGTTTCTCTATCTCACGATTGATGAATTCTCGCGGTCGGGCCCTGGGGGTTTTAGCCACGCAAAGATTGCCCGGCGACTGGGCGTCACGGTCGCGATGATCAATCACTACTTTGGTTCGCGCAACGGCCTCATTTCAGAGGGTGCCTTCACTGTCTACAGCAACTACATCGACGCGCTCGCAGCCGCCGTGCGTGACGCCCCGCGCGATCCGGTTGCGCGGCTTCGCGCGTGGATCTCGACGCAAATTTCTTACAGCGTTTCTGTTGCGGGTTGGCAGGCCGTGTTGAACTACCCGACGCTCACGCTCGAAGACCCGCTGGAGTTTGCGTCGATATTCAGAGAGCGCATGTCAGAAAAATTCAACATCAATATGGCGCGACTCGGTCAGTTGATTCTCGATGTCAAGTCTGGCGAGGTATTTCCTCAAGAAATTGACGAGACCAACGTGAACTTCGCGCACTACATGTCAAACATCAAGCTCGTGAGCTTGGCCACCTGCGTGGGCATGGCAACAATGGGAGCCGCGGTCTGGGCATCAGGTGCGCACACTCCTTCGGCCGAATCCGCTGAAGCGAAGCAGCTCGGCGACTTTGCCCTGAGCGAGCACATGAACCACTTGATCAGGCTGGTCCAACTCACCGACCTCAGCTAGCAGACCTGGCTTTATTCAGGCTAGGACGACGTGACGGCGGGTACCCCTAGGATTTTAGGGGAAGCAACGTACACGGCACGAAAACTCAGTGAGGTAACGAGATGAAGAGAAACACCACGGCTGTTGTGGCCATCATGCTTGCGTTGATTGGTCTCGTCGGCACCGGACTGAGTTTTGCTTATACGGCGGCCACTACGAGCTCGTCGTATCAGATCGTTGAGTTTGATCACGCTGAAGTAACCGCATCGCAAGTGACCGTTCTCGACAATGGCTTTGACGGATCCTCGCCGGGCGACGAGCGCTTCTTCAACGTTCCCGCGACTTCGCCCAAGGGCGGGCTACTGACCGGTTCACTGACCGTCGTGGCGCCCGATAGTCCCAAAGTCGGCCAAGAGCTGCGCCAGTCTGATCTCGTCTTTCAGTTCGGCGCCATTGAGGACCAGATGGTGGTCGGTGGTGTGGCCGTCTACGAGATTACCGACCCCACGCTGGCTCTCGGCCGGGTTGTCGTTCGGCCCATCTTGGGCGGTTCGGGCAAATACGCGGGTGCCACCGGATGGCTCGACACGACGCACAACGAAGACGGCACCTGGGTGCACGTTTTTCACTACAAAAAGTAGTGCGCTCTAGGAATTAAATTTCTCGCTGGCGAGGTCTGTCTCGTCAGCGACGATTCCCGCCACAATGACCTGGGCTACGTGCTCGGGCGTCATGCCCGTCGGGAATGCCGGTGCCTGACCAAACACGGCGCGCGAGGCAAGACCCGTTTCGGTGTGCCCGGGGTGGGCGTCGAGAACCCGCACCTTATTGCGACGCAGCTCCAGCGCCAGCGCCCGAAGCCACGCGGCGTGTGCGGTCTTGCTGGCGACGTAGGCGGCCATTCCCGCAAAGGCCTGTTCGCTCACGATTCCCGTGATTCCCATAATGATCGGTTCGCGCCCGGCACCGGCCGACTCACTCAATCGCGGCAAAAGGCGCGAGACAAGTTCGGCAGGCGCGAGATGATTGACCGTCATGAGCCTCGCGGCGTTGTCTGCGGTGGTCGCCTCGGCGGTTCCAAATCCCACAATTCCCGCGGCATTGATCACCCCGTCGAGCGGTTCTGGCCGGTCAACGAGGTATGTTGCGAGGGTCTGGACGCTCGCCGGATCTTCGAGATCGAGCAGAAGAGATTGCGTCAGCGTCGACGGCAATTGCGCCGCTGACTCGTTCGTTCGCGCCGTTCCGGCGACGTGAGCTCCGCGCAACATAAGGTCTCGGGCAATCAGGCCGCCAAGCACTCCGTTCGCACCGACGACTACGAAGTTTTTTTCTGACATCTGCATGACAGCAGAATATCGCGACACCCAAGAATCAACGGAACCGATGGCCACGGCCATCTCTCCCGCAATACACAAGAGACCCGGACACAATGCCCCCATCGGCCCGGGCCTCATGTCTACCGCGGAAGATTTTGCTCGTTATCAATGCAGAAAGTCCAGTCTGTCGCTAAAGCTGGCCACCGTAAAGGTTTGCATCGAGAAAACTTATCGGCCGAGGGGTTCACAATAAACCTGATGCCGTTAGTGTGGATTATCGAACGTGGCTTTTCACGTGGCGCACAAGGGGAGCATGACCATGTCTCACAGAAGAACGTTGACGAGATTCGCCCGCTTTGTCGCTGGCAGCCTGGTTCTTGTTGCCGTGGGGGCATCCCTTGCGGCATGTTCATCGGGATCGGCGAGCTCACCAAAAGCTGTGGCCGGCAATTACGACCCGGCATATGCCGAGTTCTACACGCAAGAGGTGGACTGGAAAGACTGCGGTGAGTTGCTCACGTGCACCACCGTGCAGGTTCCGACGGACTGGTCGAAACCGCAGGACGGATCAACCTCACTGTCCCTTGTGCGACACTCGCCGGCCGACGGCAAGAGCCTGGGCTCGCTCTTCGTGAACCCGGGCGGTCCCGGCCAGAGTGGCGTCGCACTCGTTCGTGATGGTGTGAGCGAAGCCGTCGACACCGACGTTTCTGACGCTT
>WLNS01000015.1 GCA_009699665.1 Actinomycetota bacterium | reverse complement strand
GGTCGCGTCGAAATCAAAAAGCGTGGCATCGACATTGATCCGGCCCTCTTTCGCAAGAAGCTCACGCTCACCGGTGACGGTGATGGCGTCGTGATGCTCACGCGGGTCGGTGAGTCTCGACGGGCACTCATCTGTCGACGCCTAGACGACGAGACGACTAGACGCATAGACGACTAGACGAACGGGCCTAATGCATCCTGTGGGTAAAAGCGGTCAGGCCGCCCAGCACGAAGAGAGGAATGAGGACGGCAAAGAGCAAGATGAAGAAGACAGCCAGCACCGAGAGGCCGACGAGGCAGTAGCCCACAATGAGTCCGGCGAGGGCGAACCCGTGACCCGATTCACCGGTGTGCTTGATCTGGTTCAGACCGATGTGGCTCAGCACAATTCCCGGGATGGCGGTGATGCCCGAAACAACACCGCAGAGACTCAGGATAAAGCCCAACATGGCCATGGTGTTCAGTGGCGCGGTGGCGATGGTCGCCTGAATCGCTTGAGGCGCAGCAGGTGGGGTGGCCTGCTTGGCGGGTGGTTTTTGGGTTGTGGCCTTGCGGGGCTGGGATGGGCTGCTCATAGGCTCAGCCTAGGTCTTTCGTGGCAAGAAAGAACGCCCGCCATTTCTGACGGGCGTTCTTCCGAGCAAGAGCTGGAATTAGCCCATTTCCACCGATTCGACAACTGCGCCGGTGAGAGCCGCAACCGCCACTACCTGCAGGATGATGATGAGCACGGTAATACCCACGGCTACGAAGCCGATGATGATGCCGGCGAGGGCCAAGCCACGACCGTTCTCACCCGACTTCTTGATCTGGCTGAGGGAAACAAACCCCAGGATAATTCCCAAGACACTGACAAAAAATGACGTGACAAGCGCTGCAATAGCAAGGCCGTTTGTTTTTTCGGCTGCGGGTGTTGTAGACATGTTTTTCCTATTCGATGGGGAACGACGACAAGTATCGTCAGTCGAAAATAATTCCAGACGTGCTTTTTTGCTGTCAACCTCTGTGACCCGGTGTCACGACGCGTTAATCAAAAATTAACATTGTTGGAGCGAGATGAGCGATGAGGGAAGGGCGGTGAGCAGTGAGCGATGAGCAGCGAGCGCGGTGAAATCGTCCCCGAGATCCTGTGATGAAGCCGGCACACAAAGAACGCCCGCCGTTTCCGGCGGGCGTTCTTTGTGGAGCAATATGTTGAATTTAGCCAACTGAAGGCAACGATGTCACCAGCGAGCCAATTCCCGAAACCACAGCTCCAATAAAGATCAGAGCGACGATGCCAATGATGATCTGAATTACAAGGAAGAGGATTCCGACATAACCGGTGATGATTCCGGTAATGGCCAGCGGGCGACCGCCCTCTTTGCGAGTCGCAACCTGTTTCATCGCAATGTGGCTGCAAATGACACCGGCGATGCTCAGCGCGCCGGGGACACCCCAGGTACCCCAACCCACGGAAAGAAGAAGCACCAGACCCGCGAGCGAGAGAACCATACCCACAATGGCCAAGACATTGGTCTTGGCAGGAGTTACGTTTGACATTAAATTCCTTTCGTTGTGCAGCCACGACAAGTGCGCTGCCCCAATACACTTTCAGGATAAGGGGCAGGTGTCAACATCACGTGGCCAATCTGACGATAAAAGTCATGTGACGAAAATGCGAGTTGCCGGGAGCGTCGAGTCGGCGCCAAAGTCGAGCGGCGACGCTTTCGCGCCCGACATGATCAACTGTGCTCCGAGCGCCGCAATCATGGCGCCATTGTCGGTGCACAGGCTGAACTCCGGGATGCGCAGGTCGATGCCAGCTGTGCGCGCACGTTCTTGGGCCACCTGACGCAGTCGCTGGTTCGCCGTCACGCCACCACCCAACAGCAGTCGCGGCACACCGAGGTCGACGCAAGCGGCCACGGCCTTGGCGGTGAGCACGTCGACGACGGCTTCTCGAAAGCTTGCCGCCACGTCGGCCACGGGAATCTCGTCGCCGGCATCTCGGCGAATCTCTACCCAGCGCGCCACCGCGGTTTTGAGACCAGAGAACGAAAAGTCGTAGCGGTGAGCGGCCAAGTCTTTGGGCAGCGTCAGGCCGCGCGGAAAACGAATAGCCGCGGGATCACCGCCCGCCGCCGCGCGGTCAATCTCGGGTCCTCCGGGGTAGGGCAAGCCCAGAATGCGCGCCACTTTATCGAAGGCCTCACCGGCGGCATCATCGATGGTCTCGCCAAGTAACTCCACATCGTTCACCATGCTGCGCACGAGCAAGAGTGAGGTGTGGCCGCCCGAAACGAGTAGGGCGATAGCGGGCAACTCAAACGGACCCTCCGGACCGAGCACGTCAGCCCCCACGTGGCCCACAAGATGGTTCACGGCATAGACGGGCTTATTGAGGGCCACGGCGAGGGCCTTGGCCGCACCGATGCCGACCATGAGCGCCCCCGCTAGTCCTGGACCACACGCAACCGCAACCGCGTCGATATCGGAAAGACGCACACCGGCCGTGGCCACAGCCTCAGCCAGAGTGGGCGCCAGAGCCTCGAGGTGGGCCCGGGCTGCCACCTCGGGCACGACGCCCCCGAAGCGTGCATGCTCATCCATCGACGACGAGATGACATTCGCGAGCAACTGCTGTCCGCGCACAATTCCCACGCCGGTCTCATCACAGCTTGACTCGATGCCGAGCACGAGCGGGTTCGACCGATTCGTTACCTCGGGAAGCGCACTAGCGAGCGTGCTCAACAGGCCCCCTCCATTTCTTCGCCCGGCGAGCGCGAACCAGGACGGGCAGAGACGCCGAGGTCCAGGCGCATCGAGACGGCATCCACTCCATCCGGCTGGTAGTAGCCCTTGCGCACCCCGATGGGAATGAATCCGAGATTGCGATACAGGGCCTGGGCCGGATCGTTATCGGCGCGCACCTCAAGAAAGATACGCGTGGCTCCTCGATCGCGTGCTTCGCTGATGAGCGCGACCAATAGTGAGCGACCGACCCCCTGGCCGCGCATCTCGTGAGACACGGCGATGGTTTGAATGTCGCCATCGCCCGAGTCGCGGGGACACAGCAGGCCGGCATAGCCGACCACGAGCGACGCATGCATCATCTCAGCCACGAGGTAGTGGCCGTGAGGGTTGGCAAGTTCGGCACGCATCATTTCGCGCGGCCAAGCGTCACCGGCGAATGTGCTCGATTCGAGCAGCATCACGGCGTCAAGATCGCTCTCCTGCGCGCCGCGCAGAGTAATCAGCGAGCTCACGAACTCACCCGCTTGGGCCCTTGTGACAGGGTCACGTCCGGAGAGCGCAGATAGAGCGGTTGAAAGGCCCGCGTTATGCCCGAGCCCTGTTCTGCGCGAGCCACGAGCGCGAGCTGGATTGCCGACACCGCAGCGGCGTTAACCGTGTTGAGGGAACCCTCACCGACAGGTGGCGGCAGGTCATCGGGTTTGGCCACAGCGGGGCCGGTCAGCCGAACAGGAATGCCCGATGTGAGGCCCGCATAGTCAGACCAGTAGACCTCTTTGCGTCGCGCATCGGTGACCACCCTCAGGCCAATGGTCAGGTCGCCGGAACCCTGCTGCTCAAACCAGCCTCGCGCTATCGCATCATGGCTCACGGTGGGATGAAGATCGATGCCGCGAGCAGTGGCAAACGCCACAGCCGCCGCCAGACCGACCCGCAACCCCGTGAAAGGACCGGGGCCCACCCCACCGGCCACCAGCGTAACCTCCGACGCCGAAACCCCCGCGTCAGCCAGCACGTTCATGATGGCCTGGCCGACGACTTCGGCATGCCGCATCGTGTCGAGCGTGTCGTGCGTCGCCAGCACCTCCCCGTTATGAGCGACCAGGGCAACGCTCGTGCCCGCCGAGGTGTCGATGGCCAGAATCACCACGTGACCCCTGTCCAGCGTTCGCCCACGGATCGAATGGTCACGACGCGCGGTTCGGCATCACTATCCATCTCGGACTGCGAACCCGCGTCCGCGCTCACACCTGATGTCGCGAGCGTGCCCGCTCGCTCTCCGCGCCGACGATCGATATCAATCTCCAAGCGCTGCGGGGCCAGGGGTTCCACCATGTCTTTGCCCCACTCCACCACCACAATCGAGCCCGCAAAGTCAATGTCGAGGTCATCGAGCTCCCTCGGGTCACTCAGGCGGTAGGCATCGACGTGCACGAGAGGAGCCAGATGATCAGCACGCGGATGCGTGCGCGCAATCACAAAAGTGGGCGAGGTCACGGCACCGATCACGCTCAAACCCGCGCCCAGGCCCCTCGCTAGCGTTGTTTTTCCGGCACCCAAATCACCGGTCAACACCACAACGTCTCCCGCGCGCAAAACAGCAGCCACCTCACGGCCCAGTCGATGCATTTCTTCCGGCGTGGCCACCACACGGTTGACCGCGTTCACTACAGCTCCACGTAAACGCGCACGCAGCGTCCGCCCATGCGCGTGACGATTTCATAGCCGATGGTGCCGCAGGCCCGAGCAAAGTCCGACACGCTGGGATGCCCGCGCTTGGGGTCACCAAAGACGACGACCGGGTCACCCACCGCCACCCATTCACTGCCCATGTCGACGATGAACTGATCCATGGCAACACGCCCCGAGATGGTTCGAATCTGCCCCGCTACGTTGACGGGAGCGTTGTTCGATGCCGAGCGAGGTATGCCCTCGGCATAGCCCAGGGGCACGAGAGCGAGAGTCGTGGGTTGGTTGGTGACGTAGGCATATTCGTATGAGACCCCCACTCCCGCCGGAACTTTGCGCACGGCGGCGACGCGCGACCGCACCGTCATCACGGGGGTCAATCCCATGTCGGCCACGGGGGTCGAGTCGTCCGGCGAAACACCGTAGGCGCCAATGCCAATGCGGACCATGTTGTACCTCATGGACGTGGAGGTGACTGCTGTGGCCGTAGCAGCAATATGAATCATTGTGGGATTCAGACCCGCATCCCGAGCGTGAGCAATACCCTCTTCAAACAAAACGTGAGCGGCCAGGTCAGCCTGCGGGCCAGCCCCGGCAAGGT
Organism: Actinomycetota bacterium; assembly: GCA_009699665.1. GTDB lineage: Bacteria > Actinomycetota > Actinomycetes > Actinomycetales > Microbacteriaceae > UBA963. The sequence goes on along the minus strand of WLNS01000015.1, from coordinate 12,498 downwards.
GACTAAATATTCCCTGCACCCTGATGGCCCCGTCGCCCTCGAGATAGGCCGCACGTTCAAAGACGCGACGCCACTCCTCGGGGGCAATGCCGTTGCGACTCAGGCCGGTGTCGAGTTTGAGATGCACGGGTGCCGGGCCGTCTTCCCACGCATACGAGGCGCTCGCCACCGCGTCGAGCTGCGCGAGCGATGAGATGCCGACAGTGATGCGGTTCGCGAGGGCCTCCTGAAAGTCTTCCCTCGGCGAGTGCAACCAGGCCAACACGGGCACCTGAATGCCTGCCTGGCGCAACGCCAGGGCCTCGTGAATATCGGCTACGCCGAGCCAATCTGCGCCCGCATCAACCGCCGTTCGTGCGCACGGGATCATGCCGTGCCCGTAGGCGTCGGCCTTGACCACGATCATCAGGTGTTCGACACCGATGACCGTCTTGAGGTGAGCCACATTGCGGCGCAGAGCACCGAGGTCAATCTGAATCTCGCGAAACTCAGGCCCGATCATTGAACGTCCCCCTCCGCGATCACGAACGCCATGGCGTTCGCCCCATCGTGGGTCAGCGACAGTTGAAGATTCGTCACCCCGTTGCCGAGTGCGAGTTCGGCAGCCTGGCCACTGAGTTGAAAACGCGGGGCCCCCGAGGACGCCTGCACCACTTCCATCTCTTGCCACGATGCGTCACCCGATCCACCCATGGCCTTGATAAACGCCTCTTTGGCGGCGAAACGCGCCGCGAGCGACCGAAGGGGCAGGGTTCGCTCAGCGGGGGTGAAGAGGCGGTCGACGAGACGTGGCGTGCGAGCCACGGCGCGTTCAAACCGTTCCAGATCCACGATGTCTACGCCGATGCCGACAATCACGGGTTACTCGACCGTCACCGATTTAGCCAGGTTGCGGGGCTGATCAACATCGAGGCCCTTGGCGTGAGCCAACTCCATGGCAAATATCTGCAGAGGGATGACAGCAAGGAACGGTTCAAAGAGCGGATCGGCCAAGGGAATCTGAATGACCTCATCGGCGAATGGCAAGACGGCTGCGTCACCCTGTTCGGCGATCGCAATCACTCGGGCTCCGCGCGCACGGATCTCTTGAATGTTCGAGATCACTTTGGCGTGAATGACGGCGGACTTGCGCGGGCTGGGCACAATCACAAAGACGGGCTGCCCGTGATCGATGAGAGCGATGGGGCCGTGCTTGAGTTCGCCCGCGGCAAAGCCTTCCGAATGTATGTAGGCCAGCTCCTTGAGCTTGAGAGCGCCCTCGAGCGCGATCGGATAGCCGACGTTGCGCCCGAGGAACAAGACGGCCGGTGTGTCACTCATCCACTTGGCGAGCTGTGCCACCGTGCTGCCGGTTGTCAGGACCTGCTCGATCTTTGCCGGAACGGCTTCCAGCTCGGCCGCATTGTGCGTCAGATCCTCGTGTGTGAGTGTTTCACGCACCCGAGCGGCATGAAGGGCGAACAGATAGAGTCCCGTGATTTGAGCCACGAACGCCTTGGTCGACGCCACCGCCACCTCGGGACCGGCGTGGGTGTAGATGACGGCATCAGACTCACGCGGAATTGTGGCGCCCTGAGAATTGCAGATGGAGATGGCTCGTGCTCCGTGCTCCTGTGCGTACTTGACGGCCATCAGGGTGTCCATTGTCTCGCCGGACTGGCTAATCGAGATCACCAGGGTGGATGCATCCACCACGGGGTCACGGTATCTGAACTCGTGACTCAGTTGCACGTCGACCGGGATGCGCGCCCATTGCTCGATCGCATAGGCGCCCACCATGCCGGCATACGAGGCCGTGCCGCACGCCACGACGATGATGCGTGAAATCCCCTTCAGGAAATCATCGCCGAGCTCGGCGAGCTCGGGAATAGTCACCAGGCCTGCGTCGATTCGGCCCCGAATAGTATTCGCCACCGCATCAGGATTCTCGGTGATCTCTTTGGCCATAAAGCTCGACCAGCCGCCCTTGTCGCTCGCGGAGGCATCCCATGCGACCTCAAACTCATCGAGCATCACCGAGTGACCCGCGAAATCAGTGACGGTCACCGCATCGCTCGTGATCGCGACAATCTGGTCTTGTCCCACAGCCGCTGCCCGGTGCGTGTGTGCCACAAACGCCGCGACATCGGAACCCAGAAAATTCTCGCCGTCACCAAAACCCACGATGAGGGGCGAATTGTGTCGGGCGGCCACGATGAGCCCGGGTTCGTCACTGTGCATCGCCAGCAGCGTGAATGCTCCGTGCATGCGAATGACGGCCCGAGCGAAGGCGGCACGCAAATCGCCCGTCTCGCGATACAGATGCCCCACCAGAACAGCGGCTACCTCGGTGTCCGTCTCACTCACGAAGTCGTGCCCGGCCGCCAGCATTTCTGCCCGCAGCTCAGAAAAATTCTCGATTATTCCATTGTGGATGAGGGCCAATTTGCCGTCATCGGCAAGGTGCGGATGCGCGTTCACATCACTGGGAGCGCCGTGCGTGGCCCACCGCGTGTGTCCAATTCCTGTCGCTCCTTCACGAACGGGGTGTGCAGCCAGTTCGTCAACGAGGGCCTGCAGTTTTCCGGCCTTCTTGGCGCTCGAAATCGTGCCGTCGTTGGCGATGATGGCAATCCCGGCGGAGTCATATCCGCGGTATTCCTGCCGTTTCAGGCCCGCGACAAGCACGTCGACCGTACTTTGCGTTCCGACGTAGCCAACAATCCCGCACATAGCCCTAAGTCTAGGCGTTTGCCGGGTTTGTTCCTCCGATGAGGCGAGGGGCGCCGGGTCGGGCAGAATGGACGCGTGAGCACTTCACGCGGCGGCGCCACGCCCCTGCACCAAACGCCGTTCGTCGAGATTCCGCGCGCCGAGTGGGCGGGTCTCACTCCCGATCACGGGCCCGACCTCACCTTGGCCGAGATTGACGCGCTGCGCGGCCAGGGCGACCCACTCGACGAGCGCGAGGTTCGCGAGGTTTACCTTCCGCTCAGCCGCCTGCTGTCGCTGTATGCCGCGTCGAGCCGCAGCCTATCGGCCGCTACCGATGCGTTTCTCGGCAAGCCCGCATCCGTTACGCCGTTCGTGATTGGGGTGGCCGGATCGGTCGCCGTCGGCAAGTCGACCGTGTCTCGACTGTTGCAGCACCTGCTCTCGCGGTGGCCCGATACCCCACGCGTCGAACTGGTGACCACCGACGGCTTCTTGCTGCCCAACACCGAGCTATCGCGTCAGGGCATTCTCGACCGCAAGGGATTCCCCGAGTCCTATGATCGACGCGCCCTCACCCGGTTTGTGAGCGAAGTCAAGAGCGGTGCCGATAGCGTGAACGCGCCCGTCTATTCGCACCTCACCTATGACATCGTGCCGGGCGAGCACATTGCCGTAGCGCGCCCGGATGTGCTCATCGTCGAGGGTCTCAACGTGCTGCAGCCCTCACTCGGTGGCACGCTGGCGCTATCCGACCTGTTCGACTTTTCGGTCTACGTCGATGCTCGCATGAACGACATCGAACGCTGGTATCAGGAGCGCTTTTTGCAACTTCAGCGCAGCGCGTTTAGCAACCCCGAGTCGTACTTTCACCGCTACGCCTCGCTCACCGAGACCGAGGCTATCGCCGAGGCGCAGACCATCTGGAAGCGCACCAACGAGTCCAATCTCGTTCAGAACATCCGCCCCACCCGTTCGCGCGCCCGACTCATTCTGCGCAAGGCCAGCGATCACACCGTCGACACGGTGTACCTGCGCAAGCTGTAGCCAACAGCGCGTGAGCTTCGCGTCAGTCTTTGCTCGAAAAAGCCGAATCAAATGATGCCGTGGGCGGGTCCCACTGGAACCCACGAATGAACGTCACAGCTTCCGGTGCCCCGTGTAGGCGATCCATACCGGGGTCTTCCCACTCAATCGATATCGGCCCCGAGTAACCGATGCTGTTCAGGGCGCGAAAACTCGACTCCCAATCGACGCTGCCGTGTCCCGCCGAGACGAAGTCCCACGTGCGGCGGGGATCACCCCAGGGCAAGTGGGACGAGAGTTGTCCACGTCGACCATCGGCCGGGCGAATCATGACGTCTTTGCAATCGACGTGGTAAATGCGGTCCGCAAAATGGTGGATGAACGCCGCGGGATCGATGCCCTGCCACACCATGTGCGAGGGGTCCCAGTTCAGCCCAAAAGCGGGACGGTGTCCGATTGCCTCAAGCGCGCGCTCAGTCGTGTACCAGTCGTAGGCAATTTCTCCCGGGTGAACCTCAAAGGCAAACCGAACGCCGTTGTCGTCGAAAACATCGAGGATAGGGTTCCAGCGATCAGCAAAATCCCGATAGCCGGCGTCGATGACCTCTTCTGGCACCGGCGGGAACATCGCCACGTAGGGCCAAATTTTTGAGCCCGTGAACCCCACGACCGTGTCGACACCCAATTTGCGCGCCACGATTCCCGTGAGCTTCATCTCCTCGGCGGCGCGCTGTCGAACGCCCTCCGCGTCTCCGTCGCCCCACACTTTGTGACCCACAATCGCCTCGTGTCGAAAGTCGATGGGGTCATCACAAACGGCTTGACCCTTCAGGTGATTCGAAATGGCATAGAGCTTCAAGTTATGGCGTTTGAGAAGCTCAAGGCGGTCCTGCACATAGGCATCGTCTTCCGCGGCTCGCCAGACATCAAGGTGGTCACCCCAACACGCGAGCTCAAGGCCGTCATAACCCCACTTACTCGCATATTCCGCAACCTGCTCCAAAGGCAGGTCGGCCCACTGGCCTGTGAAGAGCGTGACCGGTCGCGACATTCTTATTCCTTTGGGCTCAGTCGAAATCTAGTGCTTTGCGGGAGCCGTTTCTACGGCCGGCACGTCTGTGCCGTCGCTACGAGCATCCTGCGCGAGATCTACCCACTCACCAACCCTCGATGATTTCACTACCGCCTCCGTCAAGAGAGCCGCGCGCAACCCATCCACAAAAGTCGGAAGCCCATCAACCGCGTGACCCTCAAATGCGGAATAGGCGTCGGCGATGAAAGCGTTGAAGGCGTCCTGGTAGCCCTGCGGGTGCCCCGCCGGAAGGTACGCCAACCGTTGCGCGGCCGCGGACGCCATTTCGGCAGATCCCGCCCTAACAATTGTTTCCCCGCCGACGTTCGCGGAACTAAACATTCCCGGTCGTTCCTGATTCCACTGGTAAGACTCAAGGTCACCGTCGAAGGAGAAGTACAGGTGGTTCTTTCGCCCAAAGGAGATTTGGCTAGCGACGAGTGTTCCGGTGGCTCCCTGATTCGTCTCAAATATCAGGGAGGCCGCGTCCTCGTTGCTACTTCTTTCCGGATGCGCTCGAGTCAGGAACGAAACGAGACGTGTGATGCGATGACCGGAAACGAACTCCATGAGGTCGCACCAGTGAACACCGATGTCGGCAAAGGTGCGGGATTCGCCACCAATCGCCTCATCGACCCGCCAGTTGTGGGCCGCCGAAGGCGTGAGCCAGTCCTGAAGATAGTTGCCGTGCAGCAACCGCAACTGGCCGGTATCCCCGCGAGCAATGCGCGCGAGAATCTCCCGCACCGCGGGGTAATAGCGATAGACAAACGGCACCGCAGTCAGCGTTCCCTTCGCGGCGGCGAGGGTCACGAGTTCGCGAGCATCAGCGGCCGAGGTCGCCAGTGGTTTCTCACACACCACCGGCTTGCCCTGAGCAATAGCCATGCGCGCTTGCTCCGCGTGGAAGGCATTGGGGGTGCACACGTGCACCACGTCAACCAGATCAGAGGCGATCAGTGCATGAGCGTTGTCGGCAACGTTGGGCACGCCAAGTCGAGATGCCGCATCCGCCGCCCTTTCTGGTGATGAACTCGCGATCATCACCACCTCGTGTCCGGCATCTCTGACGGCACGCGCATGAACTTCCGCCATGAAGCCGCCGCCGATTATGCCGGCGCGCAACGAGCGTGTCACGAGCGCGGCACTGTCTGTAGGAATCGCGCATGAAGAGCGCGGTAACACGTAGTCATGCGTTTAGGAAACCTTTCCGGTCTCTCTGTTGAGCTGAGGAACCTTCACCCACTGGCCGGTGGCCGCCGATGCGAGGATGGCGTCATCGATGAGCGCCACCTGGTATCCGTCGCCAAAGTCGGGACGCACGGGCTCACCGCCGGCGATTGCCGTGAACAGGTCGTGCGCCTCAATGATTTTCGTTTCGCCGTAGCCAATGCCTAGTGCGGGGATGGGCCAGAGGTTGGCACCATTGGGGTGATTGGGGCCGGTGTACACGGTTCGGAAACCACGTCGGTCATCGCCGTCACTCTTGAAGCAGACTTGGAGTTCGTCGCGGTTCTCGTAGTTGAAGGCAATCGAGCCCTCGGTTCCGTGGATCTCGAGCGTGATGAAGTTGTTGCGACCCCAGGCGTTGCGGGTTGCTTCAACGGAGCCAATGGCGCCACTGGCAAACTTGACGAGCGAGATGACCTCGTCTTCAACATCGACGGCGCCCATGGGGCCGCCCTTGTTCTTGGAGTTCCCGAGTGAATCAGCGCCCCCCTGCTGGAGCGGACGCTCTGTGATGATGTGTGCGGTGAGGCTGCTCACGTCGGTGATTTCACCGGCCAGGTAGCGAGACATGTCAAGAACGTGGGTGAGGATGTCGCCCACCGCACCGGATCCCGCAATGGACTTTTGGAAACGCCACGACAGAGGTGAGCTGGGGTCGGCGGACCAGTCCTGCAAGTACGTGGCGCGCACGTTGAGGATGCGCCCGATGGCGCCTTCATCGATATAGCGCTTCGCGAGCGCTACGGCCGGGGTCCGGCGGTAGTTGAAGGCCACCATGTTAACGCGGTCGCTGGCTCGCGAGGCCTCATACATCTTGGCGGCTTCTTCGACGGTGCGCGCCAAGGGCTTTTCGCAGATGACGTGCTTGCCCGCTGCGAGAGCCGCGATGGCAATCTCGGCGTGGAGGTTATTTGGCGTGGCAATATCGACAAGATCAATCTCGGGGTCATCAACGATCGTGCGCCAATCGCTCGTTGATCTCTCGAAGCCGAAGCGTGTGGCCGCATCTGCCGCCAGCTCATCGGTGGCTTCGGCGATGCTGTGCTTTACGGGCATCACATCAGTCGGCCAGAAGAACATGGGAACAGCCGAATAGGCAAGGGAGTGTGCTTTGCCCATAAAGCCACCGCCGATGATGCCTACGTTGATCTTCTTCATTGCGAGGTCCTTGTCATAAAAATTGTTGCGGTCACGGCTAGGATTTCGCGTGACCCACTTTGATGGATGGGTTACCCCGTGGAGCTGGCGGCGCAAACTTTCGTGCGTGCTGCCAGCTCCACGTGGCCTGTAGTGCGTCAGTACCCGGGATGGCTTCGAAGATTCCGAAGCCCGCCCTTCTTGCTTATTTCTGGAAGAACTTCAGGTAGATCGCAGCGAGTTCCTCGGGCGACTCTTCAGCGAGCTGGTGGCCCCAGGGCAGGATGGCTGCCTCAACGTTCTCAGCGACCTCACGCATTTGACGCTCGTTGTCGGCGCCAATGAAGTATTCACTTCCGACCGCCAGTACGGGCATCTTGAGCTTGGTCTTTGCCGACTCGTGGTTCTGATCGGCGTCGTCGAGGGTCGCACGGTAGATGGCGAACATCGAACGAAGACCGCCGGGTGACGAGTAGCAGCGCACGTACTCATCGAGAGCATCGGGAGTGATGGCCTGAGGGTTGTGCGTCTCATGCTTGATGAAGTAGTTGAAGTACTCCTTCTCACGGCCCGTGATAAGCAACTCGGGAAAGTCGGGCACGCTGTAGAAGTTGATGTGCCAGAGCCACACGTAGGTGCTTACGTTTTCGCGAGTCAGGAACGAGTAGTCCTCGAGGCCGAATCCCGGGAGGATCATTTCCTGGTAGACCAACTTCTTGACGCGCTCCGGCCACTGAGCCGCCACCTGATAAGCCGTCGATGCGCCCCAGTCCTCGCCCGCGAGGTTGAAGGTGTCGTAGCCCAGGTGAGTGGCCAGGTCGGCGATGTCCTTCGCCATGTTCTTCATGTCGAAGCCATCTTGGGGGTGTTCACTGTCTCCGAGGCCACGAAGGTCCGGAGCAATCACCGTGAAGTGGGGGGTGAGCAGCGGGATGACGTGACGCCAGTGGTAAGAGGTCTTGGGTACACCATGAAGCAGGAAGAGAGGCTCTCCCTGGCCAGCGGTCATGTAGTGCAGGCGCACCCCGTTGACCAATGCGCGACCGTGCTTGACCGGCGCTCCCGTGTGATCTTTGATGATTTGCATTTTTTCTCCTTAATGATTTCCGGTTAGTGCTGTTGATAAATCAAGGTGCTGAGCCCCGTGGGTTTGGGGTGGGTGTTGCTATCTCCGACCAAAGGCGACTGCAATGATGACCAGAGCGCCCTTGATGGTGAGTTGGATTGACGGATCGATACCCATGAGAACCAGTCCGTTGTTGAGAATGCCGATGATTAAGCTGCCCAGGATGATTCCGTAGATTTTTCCCTTGCCCCCGAAAAGGCTCGTGCCACCAAGAATGACGGCGGCCAGCACATCCAACTCGATTCCCGACGCAACATCGGGGCGAATCGCGTGACCGCGGGCGGCGATAATGACACCAGCCAATCCGGCCAGCGCCCCCGAGAAGACAAAGACAAAGATCTTCACGGCGCGTGTGTTGATCCCGGAGAACTTGGCAGCAGAAAGGTTGCCACCCGTGGCGTAGATGCGACGACCGATAATGCCGAAGTGGAGCAGCAGCCAGGTTATTGCGATGACCACAATGGTCCACACAATCGGGATGGGGATTCCCACGACACTGGCTTCTGCAAATACTGCCCAGAATGTCGGGTCGGTTACGAGCACGGGTGAGGTACCCGTGACAATCAGGGCGATTCCTCGGGCAACAGACAGTGTGCCGAGTGTCACCAGGAACGAAGGGATGAGGAAGCGTGCCGTAAGAACTCCGTTGACAAGGCCCACAAGGGCGCCGACGACGATTCCCGCCAAAGCTCCCAAGAACCAGTTCTCGGTAACGTCTTGCATGAACAGTGCTGCCGACACACCTGAGAGTGCGAGCACCGAACCGACGGAAAGATCAATTTCGCCAGTAATGATCACGAGACCAACACCACAGGCCATGATGGTGACCAGCGCCGTTTGGTTCAGGATGTTGAGTAAGTTGCCCGAGGAAAGAAAGATTGGGTTGGCAATCGTAAATCCCACGATGAGGAGTACGAAGGCGCCATACAAGAACCATGGCTGGTCACTTGCAGCCAAGCGCTGTTTGAATCCCAAGGAAATGCCCTCGGTCGTCGTTGCGAGTTTCTCAGACATTGCTAGCCCTTTCGCGACTTTGTTCCAAGATGTTATGTAGGTCTTTTTCGTCTTTCACCTGACTGCGATCGGCCGTTCCCGAGATTGCCCCGTCAGAGATAAAGGCAAAACGCGAGCACAGTTGCATCAGCTCGTCGTAGTCGGAGGAACAGACGAGCACGGCTGTTCCCTCGTCGGCCAGCGTGTTGATGATCTTGTAGATCTCAGCTCGCGCCCCGACGTCAACACCCGCGGTTGGCTCGTCGAGCAACAAGACTTTGGTGTCCGAACCCAACCACTTGCCGATGACAACCTTCTGCTGATTACCGCCAGAGAGCTTGTTGATCTTGGTGGCTATCGATGGAGTCTTGACCTTGAGTCGGTCGACAATTTTTGTCGTGAACGCTTTTGACTCAGGTGAGTTGAAGAGGAATCCGAATGTCTTGAGCAAGGGCAGCATGGCCATCGTCATGTTGCTCTCAATGTCGTGATCATCGACAAGACCGTACTCGTGACGATCTTCGGGGACGAGTTTGATTCCGTGGTCTATCGCATCTTGAGGGCGATGAATGTTGACCTGGTGCCCGTTGCAGGTGATCGTGCCCGCCTTGAGCTTGCGAACCCCAAAGATGCTCTCGAGCAACTCAGTTCGCCCACTTCCGATGCTTCCGATCAACCCGAGGATTTCTCCACGACGAATACTCAAGCTGATATTGGAGACCACGTCATTACTCACGTTCGAAAGCTCAAGCGCTGCCGAGCCTTCGCTGGAAATAGACCGACGTCGCTGGGCGCCTTCTCCACTTGTCGTAACGTTCTTGGCAAGTTTCTCTCCGACAATCACGCTCACAAGTTGGGGGATGGTCACATCCGGGGTGTTAAACAAGCCCGCATTTTCGCCGTCGCGGAAGACCGTCACTCTGTCGGTCAACTCGACAACTTCGCTCAAGCGGTGAGAGACATAAATGACGCCTACGCCCTTGCGGGTTGCCCCGCGAACAGCATCAAAGAGAATTGGCTCTTCGGCCTTAGAAAGCGACGAAGTTGGTTCGTCAAGGATGAGAATGCGAGCTTCTTTGATGAGCGCCTTTCCAATTTCACACAGTTGGCGATAGGCAAAGGGAAGAGATGAGACAAGCTGATCTGGGCGTAGGGGAAGATTGTGGGAGTCGAGGAACTCACGTGCGCGAGCGTTCAGGGCTCGAGTGTTTACCAGCCCGAAAATAGTCGGTTCAATACCGAGAAACAGGTTTTGCGCCACGGTTAGTGAGGGAACGAGACTTAACGACTGATACACCACAGAAATACCCGCATCGCGACTTTCTCGTGGCGAAGAAAAGTGCTGCTCAACACCGTCGATTGCGACGTTACCGCTCGTAGGCTTGTACACGCCCGAAATGACCTTAATCATCGTCGACTTACCGGCACCATTTTGACCAAGAAGACCGTGCACCTCTCCGGGGAACAGATCGAAATCTGCCCCCCGGAGGGCTTGCACGCTGCCGAAGTTCACCACGATATCCCGCAGGCTCAGCATTGGAGTTGCTGATCCGTTCTGGTTTGTCATGGTTGCTCCTTCAAGGTGATGTAACTAGTGGCGCTGTTGTTTACTTCTCGGGTCCACAGATGCCGCCTTTGCAGGCATCCTGGATCGACTGCGGTGCAGCCGACTTGTAGACCTGGTACCACGCGGACAGCACGTTGTTCTGCAGGAACGGTACTCCCGGGAATGCAAGGTAGCTCGGGTTCTCGCCGCCAATAATGGCCCGAGCCGCGAAGTTAGCCTCAGCAACACCCTCGTCATAAGGAGCCTGTGCTCCAATGGCCTTGACCATACCTCCACTTGCGAGATCGAGGGCAATGTCCGAAGCCACATTCACGACTGTGATGGGAAGGGATTTACCTTGGCCACGCAACGCAGTGATAATTCCCATTGCAGGAACTTCCCACTCAGTGAACATTCCCTGAACCTCGGGATTAGCCGTGAGGAAGTTCGCTGCGTCGTCACCCGACTTTCCGGGATCCTGGAACTCAGCAACCTTGACGGTGATGTCTGGTCGATTTGCCTCCATCCACGCCTGGAATCCGCGCATGCGCTCCTTCGTTACGAAGAAGTCAACGCCGAAATCAAGAATGCCAACGACACCCTTTTCCGGAATGAACTTTGCCAGAGCTGCAGCAGCGTAAGCTCCGTTGCCCTGATTGTCTGAGGTAACCATTCCCTGGTACTGACTCGGGAACTCCAGGCCTTTTGCAACGTTGTCGATGAAGATTAACTTGATGCCGGCTGCAGAGATTTTTGCGTAGGCGGGGGCCATGCCGACATCGTCAACAGGAATGCTGATAATGGCGTCGGGCGCCAGCGTGATCATAGTGTCGATGCAAGCGGTCTGCGTGGTTGTGTCCCACTTGCCGTCGCAAACGTTTACAACTTCGCCGCCAAGTGCTGTCACCTGATCCGTGATGCCACGAACCTGTTCGGTTGACCATTCAATGTCCATCGTCTGCATGACGATTCCGACCTTGATGCCCTTCGCTTTGATGGCTGTTGTGTCTGCGCCGCTCAAGTCAGCACTAGACACAGCAGCAGATGCCTCGCCCATGGGGCCAAGGCCCATGATTTTGGCTGGCATGAGTGAGCTGGCCACGACATCCTTGAGGGGGTTGTCTGACGAGCCCCCGCCTGATCCGCTAGAACAGCCAGCGAGCGACGCGACGACGACAATTGCTGTCCCGGCCGCGAGCGCTGCAATGGATTTCTTCATTGAAATGCCTTTCTCGGTGATGGATGGATGAACCTCGTCGCCTCACTGGCTATTCGGCCAGCAGCGCGTCGAGGTGTTTCTTACTAATTACGGCGGCGTCCTTAGGGTCGCCGTCGTATGAATCCAGTTCGACCATGAGCCAGCTGTCGTAGCCTGACGATCGAACTGCCGCAAGCACACCCGGAAAGTCAATGTCCCCTTGTCCCAGAGGCAAGAACTCACCCGTCGCGTACTTGAAGTCTTTAAGGTGCACGTGCGCCAAACGTGCCGCATACTTTTCGATTAGTTCAACCGCGTTACCTCCACCCGCTGTGAGGTGCGCGGTGTCTGGGCAAAACTTAATGTTCGACACCTGCATGAGTCGCTCCAGCGCCTCGGGGCTTTCCACAATGGTGCCGAGGTGAGGGTGGTAAGAACTCTCGAGTCCAAAGGACGAAGCAATCTCGACGACGCGGTCG
>WLNS01000149.1 GCA_009699665.1 Actinomycetota bacterium | reverse complement strand
TCGTCGGGAATGATCGTGGGGGCACCATATTTGACACGTTGGAAGTAGCGCAAACGGCGGATCCGACAGACATCGAACGAGTGCTGCTGACCCCGCACGATGTGCGGCTGAGCGCTCTGGCTGAGGCCTATGGATTCGATTACCGTCTGGTCACGACCGTGGGCGAACTGGATCAGGCTCTGCTCAGCGCGACGGACCAGCCCCTGGTGATCGAGGTGCCGCTCGAGCGAGCGTAGCGACCGGCTGCCGACCGAGCACGCTAGTCGCCGAGGGGGGCGAGCGCGTCGAGAATGGGCCGAAACTTCATTTGGGTTTCGCGCAGTTCTTTGGTGGGGTCGGAGTCGATGACGACACCCGCGCCCGCATGGGCCGTGGCGGTATCGCCACTGACGGTCACACAGCGCAGAGCGATGGCCCATTCCCCCTCACCAGTGGCACCGACCCAGCCGACGGCGCCGGCATACCGCCCGCGATCGAAGGGCTCGAGGGCGGCAATGAGTGTGACGGCTGCGGCCGTGGGCGAGCCCGCCACGGCGGCCGTGGGATGCAGGGCCGCCGCCAAGCTCAGGGACGAGACTCCGGGTGCTACTTCACCGAAAACGTCGGTGGCGAGGTGCCACAGGTTTGCCAGCCGCAGCGTATAGGGAGCGTCTGCGGCCACGAGCTGCCGCGTGAGGGGCTCGAGAACGTCGACGACCGAACGCACCGCAAAGGCGTGTTCGTCGATGTCCTTGCTGCTCGTCGCCAGGGTCGACGCCGCGACGTCGTCCGATGCGGGATCAGCCCCGCGGGCTGCCGTGCCGGCCAGAACGCGTGCCTCGAGAACACCCTGACGCACGCTCACCAGCGTCTCGGGACTCGCGCCGTAGAAACCATCAATGGCAAACGTCCAGCAATCGGGGTAGGCTTGGACCAGGTCTGTCACCATGCTGCGGATGTCTGATCCTGGAGCGAGGGTGCCGATCAGATCGCGGGCGAGAACGACTTTGCTCACCAGGCCACCGGCAATCTCACCAATGGCAGTTTCGACCGCCTTCAGGTAATCCTCTTCGCCAAGCAGGCCGGGAAGCAGTCGCGCTGTCGCACGATTATGCACGGCAACGGGCTCGGGCACCACGGCAGGAGGCATCACGTCACCATCGACACTGACCGTTGTTACCCACGTGACATCGTCACGACGCCCGACGATGAGACGAGGAACAATCACAACACTTTCCGAGGGTGAGTCATCGGCGAAGGTGAAACTCGCAAAAGCAACAAGGCCACTGCCGGGAATGTTCACCGAATCGACGACCTCGCAGTGGCTCACGATCTCGTCCCAGGCGTCCGACGCATCCGTCATTCGGTTCGGCCCGCGAAAGGTGAGCCGCAGAGCCTCTCCGTAGCCCACGAGGCCGGCGCCCTTGCGACGCCATAACAACGGTCGCGCGTCATCGAGAAGTTCGACGAAAGGCGGTGCGCCGTCTACGCGACGTGACGACGCCGACAGTTTTGGGTAGCCAGACGCGGTAGTCACTCGAGCAACTTTACGCCCACGAAGGCGGTGTCTTCGGTGCGCTTAGACTTACCAGGTGTCAAAAGCGGACCTAACGAAGAAGCCTGCCGAGGTGGCGGCGATGTTTGACGATGTCGCCGAGGGTTACGATCGGACCAACGCTTTTCTGTCTGGTGGCAATTCGGCACTTTGGCGCATTGTCACGGTTCGGGCGATTGCGCCGTCACCGGGAATGAAGATCCTCGATCTCGCCGCAGGAACAGGCACGAGCAGTGTGCCCCTTGCCCGCGCGGGCGCCCTCGTGGTTGCCGCAGATTTTTCGCCCGGAATGTTGGCGGTCGGACGTCGCAAACACGCAGATCTCGAAAACCTCACCTTCGAAGAGGCCGATGCAACGGCACTCCCCTTTGCCAAAGAGACTTTCGACGTCGTGACCATTTCGTTTGGCCTTCGCAACGTGGTGAAGCCCGAAAAGGCGCTTGCCGAGATGTTTCGCGTGACGAAACCCGGTGGCCGAATTGTCATCGCCGAGTTCTCGACTCCCACCACAAACCTCATGAAGACCGTCTACAACGCCTATCTCACGAGGGTGATGCCGGTGCTGTCTCTCTTCACCAGCACGAATTCCGATGCCTACACATACCTGGCCGACAGCATTGGTGACTGGCCAAACCAGCGCGAGTTAGCCAAGCTGATACACCGAGCGGGATATCGTCGGGTTGCCTATCGCAACCTCACGGGCGGCATCGTGGCACTGCATCGTGGCGTCAAACCCGGCGCTCAGGGGTCCGTGTCGCCGGAGTAGGCTTTCCCCTGTGACTGTCGACAAGCCCCCGCGCTCGCCGCTCGGTCTGCGGGATCGCCTGTTTGCGTCGGCAGATACCAAGAAGCTGGCCGGCATCATTGACGAGGGCATTCGTGAGGTCGAGGCGGGACTTCCCGCGGAGCTTCATTTCGGCGACGACTTAGCCGACACAGTGGGGCGCTACCTGCTGGACGCTGGTGGTAAGCGCATGCGACCCATGTTGGCCCTGCTGATGGCTCAGTTTGGTGATGGTGCGACGCCCGATGTGATCACGGCAGCGCGCGCCATTGAAATGACCCATCTGGCCAGCCTGTACCACGATGACGTGATGGATGAGGCGCCCCTGCGTCGCGGCGTTGAGAGCGCGCACATGCGCTGGACTAATTCCGTCGCCATTCTGACGGGAGACCTGTTGTTCTCTCGGGCATCAACCCTGATGTCGCGACTGGGCGTCGAAGCCATGCAACTGCAGTCAGAAACTTTTGAACGCCTGTGTGTGGGTCAACTTCACGAAACCACCGGTCCGGCCGCGGGGGTTGATCCGGTTGATCACTATTTCAGTGTGCTCGCCGACAAGACCGGTTCGCTGATTTCGGCAGCGGCGAGGGCGGGAATTCGCTACTCGGGCGCCCCCGCCGAGTTCGAAGAGCCGGCCCGAGTCTTTGGCGAGAAAATTGGCATCGCCTTTCAGTTGGCCGATGATGTTATCGATCTCTCGCCCGCTTCAGACGCGACGGGAAAAAAGGCGGGCACCGACCTGAAAGCGGGCGTTCCCACCCTGCCCACTCTGCTTCTCGAACGCGATCGGGATCGCGACCCCGTGGCAGCATCGTTGCTCACCCGCCTGCGTGACGACGCTCAATCGGCCGATGCGGCCGCAGAAGCTGACCTTCCCGAGGCCGTTCGTGCCCTTTACGATCACCCGGTCACACAGGCGACGCGGGACGAGGCACTTCGATTTGCACGGGAGGCGATGGACGCTCTCGCGCCACTTCCCGAAACGCCGGCCAAGAAAGCCTTGAGCGTGTTCGCCGATCACGTCGTTTCGCGCACGGGCTAGTCGCCGAAGTGGGCATGGGCATGCCGGTAGGACTAGTACCGTAGAAGGCGTGTCAAAACTTCGCCTTGCGATCGTTGGTGCCGGTCCTGCCGGCATCTATGCCGCTGACATTATTTTGAAGGCGGAAAGAAACGTCGACGTGTCGATCGATCTGTTTGAGCGGTTGCCAGCCGCTTACGGACTCGTTCGCTACGGTGTTGCCCCCGACCATCCCCGCATCAAAGGCATCATCACCGCCCTGCGCGAAGTATTGGATTCTGGCGGTATACGCCTCTTCGGCAATGTTAACTTCGGCACGGATATCACGCTGGACGACCTGAAGCGCCACTACAACGCCGTCATCTTTGCGACCGGAGCAATCAGAGATGCCGACCTCAACATTCCCGGTATTGACCTTCC
>WLNS01000148.1 GCA_009699665.1 Actinomycetota bacterium | reverse complement strand
TTGACCACAATCCCGGACCATGGACGTCCCTGGTCAACCGCGTCATGGTGCTCGATGCGGAGGGCCAACTGTCGGGTGCAAGGAATGCCCATCCGACCCCGCGCCGCACATTGTCGCACCGGCAGCGGGCTGCCGGTGGCACCATCGTGTCGACGCACGACTTGCTCGTGGGGCATGCCGGACAACACGATATCGCCACACCCGATCTCAATCTGCGATCGGGCACGATTACTGCCGTGACCGGACCCAACGGCATCGGAAAATCGACCCTGGCTCTGACGCTTGGCGGGCTGCTGGCTCCCCGGTCGGGCGAGATGCGCGTCACCGGCTTCGTGGCCTCGTCAGCGTCGGCGTCGTCGGCGACGAACCGCCGCTTACGTTATCCGGCGACACCGCACCGGTGGCCCGCTCGCGAGTTGGTTCGTCGCGTGGGCAGCGTGTTTCAGTCACCCGAAAATCAGTTCGTGCGGTCCACGGCCCAGAGCGAAGTCGCACTGGGGCTGCGCATAACGGGTGCCCGCTCCACCAACGTGGACAGACTCACCCGTGTAGCCCTCGAGCGCATGGGACTTGGTGATCTTTCGACGGCCCACCCGTTCACGCTTTCGGGAGGAGAGAAGCGACGGTTAGCGGTGGCCGCGGCGACCGTAACCCGGCCTCGACTGGTCGTGGTCGACGAACCCACCTTTGGCCAAGACGACGACTCGTGGCGTGAGGTGGTCGACCTGCTGGACGAATTGGCCGCGGCGGGCTCTGCCGTGGTGATCACAACACACGATTCTGACCTGTTGGCTCTCGTCGATGAGGTCGTCGATTTTCCGAAGCCGGGACAATCGTGATGAATCCTCTCGCCCCTCTGATTGTCGCGACCACCTTGGGTCTCGTTGTGCTGGTCTCGTTCGACCCGGTGACGACGATCCTCGCACTCGCCTTCGAGGTGATCGGCCTCTTTTTTCTCAGAATCACTGTTCGACGCGCGACCCAGGTTGTCGTGATCGTTCTGATCAGTGCCGTGTTCGGTGCGCTCGCTACCGCCCTCTATGGACGCCCCTCGGGTGACACAATTGCGCTGTGGGGTCCCGTGCACATCACCACGGGTTCGATCGACCTTGCCCTCTTGGTCGGCCTGCGCATTGTTGCCATCGCCCTTCCGGGAGCTATCTACTTTGCGGCCACAAATGTCACGGCACTCTCTGACGCACTCACTCAGATTGCCCGGTTACCCTCGCGCTTCATGGCCGGAGCTTTGAGCAGTCTGCGCATGATGACCCTCCTCTCGGACGATTGGCGCGCCATGGGCCGAGCTCGACGTGCCCGGGGTTTGTCGGCGGGCACGCCGCAATCCTTCGCGGGCCAGTCGTTTTCGTTATTCGTGCGAGCGGTGCGACGCGGGTCAACTCTTGCCACCACCATGGAGGCACGTGGCTTTGGTGGTGAGCATCCGCGCAGTCAATCCCGGGTATCCTTGTGGAGAGTGCGTGACTCGGTCACCGTCCTCACCGGATTTGCCGCCGCAGCGGCGACGGTGTGTATCTCAGTGGCGATGGGGAGTTGGCAGGTGGTTGTCTTTGGCTAGTCTCGATGCGCAGAGAGCTGAGCTTCGGTGCACGCCCGACGTTGACACCATATGGGCGTCTGTTGACGCGTCCCTCAGCAAGGCTCGAGCCGTCAGTCGACCCATGACGGTTCTCATCGACGGAGCGGCCGGGGCCGGTAAAACTTCTCTGGCAGCCGAGTTTGCGAGCCGATGGCCCGCCGACCGTGAGCTGCTTGTCATTCACATGGATGACGTTTATGAAGGATGGGCCGGGCTGGAGGCCGGCATCGTTGAACTGGGCGAAGAGGTTCTCGCGCGACGCGTTCTCGGCGAGGCCTCCCGCATTCGCGTTTACGACTGGAATACCGAATCGATGAGCCCCGGCCCGCAGATTCCGGCGAACGTCGACCTTGTGGTTGAGGGGTGCGGAAGCTTGGGAGCGTTGCACGCCGAGTCGGCCGGCGTTCGTCTCTGGATAGACGCTCCCGCTGATCTGCGTCGCGTTCGCGCGCTCTCGCGCGAGGGAGAAGACTTTGAACGCCACTGGGACATGTGGGAGGACCAATTCACGGGCTATGTCGAGCGCGTGCGCCCGCAAAATATCGCTTCCCTTGTTATCCGTGCAAACCGGTAGCCTGAGGCCATGACAACGCCAAATCACACTGACGTCTTTTTTACCGCCGAATTCATTGACGGGCCGCTGACCGGCGACAGTGAGGAGCGGGTGCTCGTTCACGGCACGCACGACGAAAAACTCAGCGTCGTCGCTCTTGTTGACGGACTCGAGTCGATCTTTCGCTATTCAGCCGTTGAGGCTCGTGAGATCTCGGGCAAACTCCATGTCACCTATTCGTTCGATCAGGCGTCGAGCGATCCCTTTGAGTCGGAAGACGAAAACGAGTAACAACGTCGACGTTACGACGAAGGCCCGGAGAGCTTTCTCCGGGCCTTCGTCATGCGTGGGGTGAGTAACGGGGCTTGAACCCGCGACCTCCTGGACCACAACCAGGCGCTCTGCCAGCTGAGCTATACCCACCGTGTGCGCCGCGAACGGCACGCCACAATTGTATAACGAGCAGGGATGTTGCGAAACGCGGAGTCGTTAGCTGCGTGACTCGGTAGACCCCCAGGCCTAGGAATCTGCTCCCAAGGCGGCGACGTACTCGGCTGTGACAGCTTCGGCAATCTTTGCTGCCTCGTCGCTGGAGAGTCCCGGCTCTGGCGTCAGCATGGCCCGGCGGTAGTACTCGAGCTCGCGTATCGACTCGATGATGTCGGCCAACGCTCTGTGGTTTCCGTCTTTCGATGGAGCGTTGAAGTAGACGCGGGGGAACCAACGGCGGGCCAACTCTTTGAGTGAAGACACATCGATGTTTCGGTAGTGCAGCGCGTTGTCGAAGCGCGGCATATATCGGGCCACGAACATGCGGTCGGTGCCAATTGTGTTCCCGGCCAGCGGCGCTCGATGGCCTTCAGGAACGTGCTCAGCGAGGTACTCGAGCACCAGGGTTTCTGCTTCGGCGAGCGGCAGCCCGCCGTCCAGTTCATTGATCAGCCCCGAGTTGGTGTGCATCTCGCGAACGAAGTCGCCCATATTGTTCAGCGCTGCCTCGCTCGGTTTGATCACCAGGGAGAGACCCTCGTGGCGGGGGACGAGGTTCGAGTCCGTGATGATGACAGCAATCTCAACGATTTCATCGATGGCCACGTCGAGACCGGTCATTTCGCAGTCGACCCAGACGAGATAGTCGTTTCCATTAGCCATGTGGCTCAGTTTAGTTTGGCGTCGCGACAGTATTCTGGAGGGAGCAGAATCAGTCGACTCATCAAGGGGAGCTACGTGCGCGTTACCGGACTCGGACATGCCGGACTCTTCATCGAGACCCGCGGAGGATCGGTGCTCTGCGACCCGTGGGTTCACCCGGCGTTTTTCGGTTCGTGGTTTCCGTTTCCCGACAATCGCGGCCTCGATTGGCAGAAGTTCGGCACAGCCGACTACCTCTACGTTTCGCACCGGCACCGCGACCACTTCGACCCCAAGCTGCTCACACAGGTCGTCCCCACCGACATCACGGTGCTGTTGCCCGAGTACCCCACGGACGATCTCGAAAGCGACCTGCGGGCTCTCGGTTACAACAACATTCTGTACACCAAGGCCGGTGAGGTCATCGAACGCAACGGCCTGCGCATCATGGTCACGCCCATGCGGGCGCCCAGCGACG
>WLNS01000147.1 GCA_009699665.1 Actinomycetota bacterium | reverse complement strand
GTAGCAAGCCTTGTGGAGCGCGAACTGGTGCGGGTCAAGTCTGAGCTCGTCTCTCGGCTTCAGCGCGCCGGCGATGCTGATGCTGACGTCAGCAGAGCCATTTCTGAAGAATTGGTCGCCATTGAAAAACGGCGACGCGCCCTCAAAGAGGGTTCCCTCTCGTGACGAAACGTCAACACCGGGAGGTGATGGGAGACGAACGCGCGAGCATGACCACCCCAGACGTTGAAGCCGGTCCCATTGCGCTTCTTCCCGAGGGCGATGATTTCTTTCAGAACGTCATTGAGCGAGCCGGGGGAGTCGTCGCCGGACTCACGAAAGACACGCGGGGACTCCTCTGGCTGAGCTATCCGCGCGCGGCAGAACTCGAGGCCGTCTTGGTCGAGTCGCCACAGATTACCTGGGTACAACTTCCCTATGCGGGCGTCGATGCCTTCGCTCATACTCTGCACCGACACGGAGGTGACGAGCGCATTTTCACCAGCGCCAAGGGGGCCTTCGCGCAACCCGTGGCCGAGCACGCGCTGGGAATGGTTCTTGCGCTGCTGCGAGCTTTTCCTCGACGCGCGCGCTTGACCACGTGGGATCGAGAGGTCATCGGAACATCGCTCTATGGGCTCAATGTGACGATAATCGGTGCCGGTGGAATCGCACGCGAACTCATCAGGCTGCTCGACCCTTTTGGCGTCACCGTCACGGTGGTGCGACGAATGCCACAGCAGGTGCCGGGAGCGACCCACACGCTCACGGTCGACCGGCTGAACGAGAGCCTTGGCGAGGCAGATGTCGTTGTGATTGCTGCCGCGCATACGGACGAGACAAGACACATGTTTAGCGCCACCGAGTTTGCTCTCATGAAACCCACCTCAGTTCTGGTCAACGTGGCTCGGGGCCCCCTCGTCAATACCGACGCGCTCGTTACCGCGTTGACCACGGGCCAGATCGCGGGCGCTGCCCTCGACGTGACTGAACCGGAGCCGCTGCCAGCAGGGCATGCGCTCTGGAGCGCTCCGAATATTCTCATCACCCCGCATCAGGCCGATACTCCCGAGATGACAGCACCACTGCTGGCCGTTCGTATCGAGCACAATGTGCGCGCCTTTATGGGCAACGGCAGATTCGTCGGTGTTGTCGACCCGGTCGCCGGCTACTGATTCGACCCGGTCGCCGGCTACTGATTTTCGCTAGGCAGGTAGCAGACTGGTAATGTAAACATGCCCGCAAGGTGCAATCCTCGATAGCTCAATTGGCAGAGCAGCCGGCTGTTAACCGGCAGGTTGTTGGTTCGAGTCCAACTCGGGGAGCACACAGGCCCTCTCTTCGGAGAGGGCCTTGCGCGTTAGTCCTCGAGGCGGTCAATTCCCGGCGTCCACGTGTTTCCCGGGATTCCCCATCCACGCTTCTTGGTGACCTTGTGGGCTACGTGCGCCTGAATAGCATCGAGGCGATCGACATACATGACGCCGTGCAGGTGGTCTACTTCGTGTTGCAGGATGCGAGCGAACCAGCCGTCGGCCTCAATGGTGAACGGTTGACCGCTGGCGTCTTGGGCGCGAAGGATGACGCGATGAGCCCGCACGAGACCGAACCTCTCACCCGGAAACGACAGGCAGCCTTCGTCTTCGCTGTCGTGAGGTTCCCGCACCTCAAGCGGCGACATGAAAAGTTCCGGATTCACAATCACGCCCCGTCGCGGTGCGTCACTATCGTGGTCGAAATCGTAAACAATCACGCGTTGGCCGACGCCAATTTGAGGCGCGGCAAGTCCGACGCCCGGGGCCGCGTCTACCGTGTCGAACATGTCGCGAATAAGCGCCCGCAAGTCTTTGTCGAAGGCCGTGACCGGAGTAGCCGGGGTGTGGAGCACGGGCTCGCCGCGAATAACGATGGGACGAATTGCCATGAGTTCAGCGTAATAGGCATCTCAGCCGGTATCGTCGAACTATGGCAGAGGTCGATTTGAGCGCGCTGCAGAATCTCGTTCCGTATGATCCTGCTCAGCTTGTGGGCATCCCCTTTGCACTCGCGGGGGCTGTTTTCATGTCGGTGGGAGCACAGCTTCAACACGCCGGAGTTGGTCGGGTCAGCCGCGAAAGCGACGGCATAAAAAACTCTGGCCTCAGCATCAAGCAGCTGGCCACGTTAATGCGCCGACCGTCGTGGCTCTTGGGAACGATCATGCTCGGACTCGCGGTTGTCTTGCAGCTCACCTCGCTCGCATTTTCGCCCCTGATTGTCGTTCAGCCGATCGGCGCGGTTGCCCTGGTCATTACGGCATTTCTCAATGCGCGCGTCAGCAAAGTTCGGCTCAATCGAGCATCAATCTGGGCGGTCGTTTTATGTGTCGGGGGAATCGGTCTTTTCGTGACGATTGCCTCGATGAGCGCTCGGAATACGCCTGTCACCCAAGCCGATCTGATTGAAATTTTGGTCATTCTCGGCGTGGTCATGCTGGCGTTATGTCTTCTCTACGCCGCCTTTCGCAAACATGCTTCGGCAATCTATT
This sequence comes from Actinomycetota bacterium, assembly GCA_009699665.1. GTDB lineage: Bacteria > Actinomycetota > Actinomycetes > Actinomycetales > Microbacteriaceae > UBA963. Next base: position 1,282 of record WLNS01000147.1, on the reverse strand, counting down.
ACATCGTGGGTACGGGAGTTCTCTACGGCTTTGTCGCGACCCTAGCGAAGGTGGTCCTCACACGCTTTATGCAAAACGATGTCGACCTGCTGACATGGGTATGCCTAGTGGCACTTCTCGGAGCGGCCACGGTGGGGGGCTTTTTTGTTCAAAATGCCTACTCGTCGGGACCGCCCGACCTCGTCATCGCCGGCTTGACCGTTATAGATCCGCTCGTCGCCGTGACGATTGGCATTCTTATTCTCGATGAGGCGGCGCAGGCACAGTGGTGGGACATGGCTTCCTATGCCCTCGCGGGTTTGGTCGCCGTCGTCGGCGTATTCTTGCTCGCTCGCTTCCACCCTCAGACGCACTCCGAGATCGATGAGGCACTGCACGACCGAACCTGAATAATCACCTCGGCCTCCCCGAATAGACTGTAGGGAGGCTTGTGGCCACCTTGTTAGCTGAGACTGCTGGCAGAGGGGAAAAGGACTTTTTCGTGTCACCACGTCGTTCAGCGCAGAAAACGCGCGCCCCTCTCACAGTTGTGATTGGGGCCGATACTTTTGCTCCAAATGTGAATGGTGCGGCCAAGTTTGCCGAGCGCTTGGCTGCCGGACTGGTCGGCAGAGGGCACCGCGTGCACATCGTTGCGCCGGCCTTCGATAAGCATCACGGCACCTTCCAAGAAACACATGAGGGTGCCGAGATGACGGTGCACCGTCTTCGATCGTGGCGATGGTATCCGCACGACTGGATGCGCTTCGCGTTGCCGTGGCGCATCAACCAAAATAGTGCTCGAATTCTTGACGAGGTTGCACCTGACGTTGTGCACTTCCAGTCCCACATCATCGTGGGCCGAGGCTTGTCGATTGCCGCGGAAAAGCGCGGCATTCGCATTATCGGCACTAATCACTTCATGCCGGAAAATCTGCTTGAGTTCACACTTTTGCCTAAGTTCTTTCAAAAATGGGCCATTTCGCTGGCGTGGAAGGCAGCCGCGCGTACGTTTGGTCGGGCCGAGGCGGTATCCACGCCCACACGCCGCGCGGCAAATTTTCTTGAAGAAGCCACGCACTTGAAAGATGTTCACGCAATCTCGTGCGGAATAGATGCACACCTCTATTTCCCTGACTTCGCTCAGCAGGGCAACCACGTCATCTTTGTCGGGCGAGTGACGGGAGAGAAGCGCATCGACGTTCTCTTGCGAGCTTTCGCCCAACTCCCCGATGACTTGGACGCCACTCTTGAGATAGTGGGCGGCGGTGACCTTTTACAGCAGCTGACGACCCTCGCGGGC
>WLNS01000146.1 GCA_009699665.1 Actinomycetota bacterium | reverse complement strand
TCCTCGCACCCGAAGCCTCTTTTGTGAGAGTCTCACCGTTCTTTGTTGCGCTGGAACCAGGCATCCTCGTGCTCTTCTTGCTGCAGCTGGGCCTGATGGTGGGCTCGCGACTCGACACCCTGCGCAGTGCCGGGCCATGGCTGCCCGTATTCGCTCTCATCATGCCGCTCATCGGCGGATCACTGGGTGCGTTCACCGGAATTGCGGTGGGCATGAGCGTGGGTGGTGCCACCATGCTGGCCATCTTGACTGCCAGCGCTTCTTATATCGCCGCCCCCGCCGCCGTGAGCTTGGCCATGCCGAAGGCAAACCTGCCGGTCGCGCTAGCGGCGAGCCTCGGCATTACCTTCCCCTTCAATCTCTTGATCGGCTTGCCCCTCTATGTGGCAGCTGCGACGATCTGGAAGGCCGTGCTCGGCGGCGCCTAAATGTCTTTGGGTGAGTGTTGCAGCAGCCACACCATCAGGGCCTTTTGGGCGTGCAGGCGATTTTCGGCCTCGTCCCAAATAACCGACTGGTCGCCGTCGAGCACCTCGGCCGTGACCTCGTAACCGCGGTAGGCGGGCAGGCAGTGCAAAAAGATTACGTCTGACTTGGCCTGTTTCATCAGAGTGGCATCGACCGTATAGCCGGCAAAGTCTTTCTGTCGGCGGGCCTTCTCGGCCTCCTGCCCCATCGACGCCCAGGTATCGGTGACGACAACATCGGCGCCGGTGACGGTCTCGGCGGGACTGCTGAGGACGGTGATGGATCCGCCGGTTTCGGCAGCGCGTGCGTGGGCGTCGGCAACGATTGTGTCGCGCGGCTGGTAGGCCGCGGGCGCACCGAGGCGCACGTGCATGCCGGCCGTGGCGCCGGCAAGCAAATAGGAGTGCGCCATGTTGCTGCGGCCGTCACCCACAAAGGCAACGGTGAGGCCGGCGAGATCGCCCTTGTGTTCTCGGATGGTCTGCAGGTCGGCTAAGAGCTGGCATGGGTGAAAGTCATCTGACAGCGCGTTGATCACGGGCACCGACGTGCCGTCGGCCATTTCTTCGAGACCCGACTGTGCATACGTGCGCCACACGATGGCGGCCGTCTGACGCTCAAGCACGCGAGCCGTGTCTCCCACCGACTCGTTGGCGCCCAGCTGCGCGGTGAGGGCTTCGATAACGAGTGGGGTTCCGCCGAGGTCGGCCACGCCCACGGCGAAAGAGACGCGGGTGCGGGTGGACGGCTTGTCGAAGATGATCGCCACGGTCTGCGGGCCCAAGAGGGGCTTGGCGAGCCAGCGATCTTGCTTGAGGCGCACGGCGAGGTCGAGCACCTGGGCTTGTTCGGCCGGGGTGAGGTCGTCGTCGCGGAGCAGGTGGCGGGCCATGGCGTTCCTTCGTGTGGGGAAAAGACGAGCCTAACCGATGCGTGCGGTGTGGCTAAACCAGCGAGAGGGGTTCGATACGCGGTTTCGATACGCGCTGCGCGCTACTCAACCGGCGATGGGGTTTCGATACGCGCTGCGCGCTACTCAACCGGTGAGGGGCGGGGAGCGGATTTGTTGGGCTGGAGTTCGGGGAGGGCCCTCGCGGGCCCATCCCCCGGTCTCCGCGACTCGCCGAGGCGAACTCCCCCGCGACACAGCCGGGGGTGCATTGGGTCGCGGCCACCGATTCGGCATCCACCCCGCGTGAGTTGCCTCACGCGGGGCCCCTCACGCGATGCCCCGAGAGGTTTCGCGTAAGAGGCATCGCCCTACAGCGAGCACAGAGTGAACTCGCCGAAGGGGATGACGGTTGCCGATTCCCCCCAATGCGCCTTCAGCATTTCTGTAACCACGGACAGTGAAGTTTCCCCCGCGCGGGTGCGCTGCAACCAGGGAATCCAGTGGTGGGCCTGGAGGCGGATCATTCCGCCGTTGGCGACATTCGTGCCCACCGCCAACGTGATGAGCCCGTTCGGAACGTACTCGTCGTTGCTGGCCGAGTAGCCGGGCGTGGCTCGAAAATCGGTGAGGACATCCTCGGTGAGTTGTAACCACTCCTTCGGAGTGAAACCCGCGGCGTGGAACTCTTTGGCCAGCCATATCCACTCGGCGGTATCTGTAATGCCGGCGCCGCGCACTTCGGCTTGCATGAAGTTCATGAACGAGGGTGACATGCGCAGGGGCATGTTGGCGAGTAGAGCGGTGCACCATTCTCGAGCGAGCTCGAGCGGGACGGGGTCCCAGGTCAGTAACGTCGGCGGAACGTCGGTGAGTCGGATAAGAGGCATGGTTCTCCCTTCGGCGGGAGGTGCTCGGCGACGCGCCAAACACCCCGTGACTTGCATGAGTCGAGTGGCTCATGCCCGTTCTTGCCCTAGGGCACCGCACTCAACGGGAGACGGTTGCCGGATAGCTAGCTAGGTACTTGGCGCTATCACTCGGGAACGTGAGATGAAGGTAACACAGACCTCTGACAGTGAAGGTTTCGATACGCGCTGCGCGCTACTCAACCGGCGAGAAGCGGGGAGAGGGCTAGTTGGTGAGGGCGACCTCGGTGCCGGCACCGGTCTTCGTGAAGATCTCGAGCAGGATGGAGTGCGGCACGCGTCCGTCGATGATGGCGGCCTTGCGCACTCCGCCCTCGACGGCGTGCAGGCAGGCGGTCATCTTGGGGATCATGCCAGTCTCGAGCTTGGGCAGCAGGTCGCGCAGTTCCTGGGCGTTGATGTGCGAGACGAGGGAATGCTTGTTGGGCCAGTCAGAATAGAGACCGGCGACATCGGTGAGAATCACCAGCTTGGCCGCCCCTAGGGCCACGGCCAGAGAAGCCGCCGCCTCATCCGCGTTCACGTTGAGCGACTCGCTCGGGTTGTCGCGATCGGGCGCCAGCGACGACACCACGGGGATGCGGCCTGCGGCGATCTGGTCGAGCACGACCTGCGGGTTGACGTCAACGACTTCACCCACGTGCCCGAGGTCGATTTCTTCGCCGTCGATTTCGATGCCGCGCCGCTCGGCGAGAAAGAGGCCGGCGTCTTCGCCCGAGATGGAGTGAGCTACCGGTCCGTGTTCGTTGAGCTGCTCCACAAGGTCCCGAGAAACCTGGCCGGCAAGCACCACGCGAACGACCTCCATGGCTTCGGTAGTGGTGACGCGGTAACCGCCTTTGAACTCACTCGGGATGTTGAGTCGATCGAGCTCGGCCGTGATCTGCGGTCCGCCGCCGTGAACCACGACAGGCTTGATTCCGACAGCGTGCAGGTAGACCATGTCTTCGGCAAAGGCGCGCGTGAGTTCTGGGCTGACCATGGCGTTGCCGCCGAACTTGATGACGATGATCGTGTCGCTAAATTCGCGCACCCACGGCAATGACTCGATAAGAGTGGCGGCCTTGATGGCGGCGGCCTCGTCGATGTGCCGAATTTCAGTCATGATGTCTCCAGCCTACCGACCGGCACGGCGAAGGGCGCCGAGCCGAGACCATTCTCGATTCGGCGCCCTGCGCGCACAGCTTGTGCTCGTGAGGCCTTACGGCTTGACGAAGCGACCGCCCTTGTCGGTGAACGAACCGATGGCGATCATGATGATGTCGATGATCCACAGGATGCCGAACACACCGGCGGTGAGGAGCATCAGGATTCCCGTGCCGATCTTGCCCACGTAGAAACGGTGAATACCGAAACCACCCAGGAAGATGCAGAGCAGAAGTGTGGCGACCCAGTTCTGTGGGCTGACGTTGCTGTTTGAAGCCATGAGTTTTTCCCCTTTGTTGGATTGGCAAGTGTCTTCACTCTATTGGGCGCAGCCCTTCGCCGGTTGAGTAGGCAACGCAGTTGCCGTATCGAAACCGGCAGCGCTACTGGTCGTCTCGCGGAGCGAGTTGACCCACGCGTTGATGGGAGATGCC
>WLNS01000145.1 GCA_009699665.1 Actinomycetota bacterium | reverse complement strand
GTTCTGACGGTTCCAAGTGGGATGCGGTGGGCATGGATCACACGTGGTCCGAATATCGCGAAGGCCACGGTGACGTCGAGTGGCCCACGCTTCGCCAGGAAGGTCAAACGGTATTCCGCTGGGCCGTGTGGGAAATGGCAAAAGTGGCCAAGCGTGCGCTCGACGAAGCGGGCATCACGAGCGACCAGTTGGCGGCATTTATTCCTCACCAGGCAAACATGCGCATCATCGATGAATTCGCCAAGCAGCTCGCACTGCCGGAGTCAGTCATTGTCGCTCGAGACATTGAAACGACAGGCAATACGTCCGCCGCCTCAATTCCCCTGGCGACACATCGCCTGCTAGCCGAACACCCCGAGGTGAGCGGGGGTCTGGCACTCGAAATCGGATTTGGTGCGGGACTCGTTTTCGGTGCACAGGTCGTCGTTCTGCCGTAACCTAAAATGTCGGTACGTATCGTCGCCACGAAGTAAACTTATGTCGCATTACCTAAGAACGATTACTCAAGGAGATAACACTGATGGCACTGTCCACCGAAGAAGTTTTGAGCGGTCTCGCTGAACTCGTTAATGACGAGACAGGCATAGCAACCGACACGATCGCGCTCGACAAGTCCTTCACGGATGACCTCGACATCGACAGCATTTCGATGATGACGATTGTGGTCAACGCCGAAGAAAAATTTGACGTGAAGATTCCTGACGAAGACGTTCAGAATCTCACGACGGTGGGTGACGCGGTCAACTACATCGTCAAGGCGTCGGCCTAAAGAATTTATGACGGGGGTCGTCGCCGCGACAGCAGTCGAGCTTCGACCTCCGTTATTTTTTCAGCCTCGCGCTAGATCGTGAATGAACTCTAAAGGAGCGTCTCGTGACTCATCAGAAGATTGTCGTCACCGGTATTGGTGCGTTTAGTCCTCTCGGTGTGAACGTCAACGACACCTGGGCAAACCTGCTTGCCGGCAAATCGGGTGCGCGGCGTATCGAGGCCGCGTACGTGAGCGAACTCGATCTTCCCGTCACCTTTGCCGCCCAAGTAGCGCAGAACCCGGATGAGATTCTTGAGCGCTTCGAAGTCAAACGACTGGATCCGTCGAGCCAGTATGCACTCATTGCCGGTCGTGAGGCATGGGCCGATGCCGGGTCTCCCGATGTAGATCCGGAGCGATTGGCAGTCGACTGGGCAACGGGAATTGGTGGCATTTGGACGCTGGTGAGCGCCTGGGAAGATCTGCGACAGAAGGGTCCGCGGCGTGTCATGCCCATGACGGTTCCCATGCTGATGCCTAACGGGCCCGGAGCAGCGGTCGGTATGGACCTGCACGCTCGAGCTGGTATCCGAACGGTTGTCTCGGCATGTGCCTCGAGCACCGAATCAATCGTCAACGCTGTGGAGCACCTGCGATCCGGATTTGCCGATGTGGTAATTGCCGGTGGCTCTGAAGCTGCCGTGCATCCCCTCCCCATCGCCTCCTTTGCCGCCATGCAAGCCCTGAGCAAGCGCAACGACGACCCCACGCGAGCGTCCCGCCCCTATGACGTCGATCGTGACGGTTTCGTTCTGGGCGAAGGAGCAGCCGCACTTGTGCTCGAGACCGAAGAGCGCGCGCTCGCTCGTGGGGCAAAGATTTACGCCGAAGTCTTGGGCGGAGCCGTGACGAGCGATGCGTATCACATCACGGCACCAGATCCCGAAGGTTCGGCTGCGGCCCGGGCCATGAAGACCGCCATTGAATCCGGCGGTGCCGCGCTCACCGACGTGGTGCACATTAACGCCCACGCGACCAGCACACCGGTCGGAGACATCGCCGAATACAACGCGCTGAAGCGAGTGTTCGGGGACCACCTCGCCAAGATCGCCGTGACGGCAACCAAGGGCTCCACCGGCCACCTGCTGGGTGGCGCTGGTGCCCTTGAGGCGCTGTTCACCGTGATGGCCCTCTACACGCGCACCGTTCCGCCCACGATCAATCTCGACAACCAAGATCCCGAAATCGTGCTGGACGTAGTGACCTCTCCGCGCGACCTCCCGGCCGGACCGATTGTCGCCATCAGCAATTCGTTCGGATTCGGCGGGCATAACGCGGTAGCCGCGTTCCGCGCGTATGAGGCATAAGGGGTCGTTAGTGGCTCAGAGGGACACCCACTGAAATTGCTCGAGTTCTTTTAGCCCTGCGGTAGCTAGCCCACGCTGTGCAGCCATGTCACGCTGCTGTCAGCGTAGCGAGCCCGAAACGCATCTAGTTCGTCATCCCAGGATGACCCCATGGCATCGGCAATCCCCGATTCAATCGACATATTCCCCGTCGCGCTCTTCCGGATAATTTCCCACAGTTGATCCTCGGGAACCACAGAGCGTCCTGCCGCATCAATTTGGACGCGACGAATTCCCAAGCTCGGCGTGTGCATGAACCGAGACCCATCGTTTCCCGGCGTAGCGTCCTCAATAACTTCAAAGCGAACGTCCCGCCAACCAAAAATTGCCGAAGCTAACCCTGCCCCATCACCGACGCGACCCTTCCACGCCAGCACAGCACACTGACTGCCGGGCAAGACCGGCTGATCTGCCCAATGCAGGGCAACGCTGTGCCCCAGCACGCCCGATAGGGCCCACTCGACGTGCTTCGTCACGGCCCTTGGCGCGGAGTGAATGTGTATCACGCCGCCACTGTTGTTACTCATACCCATCTCATTTCCTGTGCGGTTCGTCTTCCCCAACGGCCGCGGATGAAATAGGGCTCTGACAGTGTCACACGATAGCCCCGCCAGACGCAACATCTGGAGCTGTTTTCCCCCGGAATTCACAGAATGACAAGCCAACACCGCCCATCTGTCCCTTGCAAAGCTAACGAAAGTATTTTATATGTGCCTGGTATATATATAATGAGTATGAATAAAATGTTGCCTCTGTAAAAAATGCATATCGAGCATATATATACTAGGTGTTTATTTTTTATATATACGGACTATGTAATTGCATGCGTAAAGTCTCACCCAGTAGAGTATTGTGGAATCTCACGCATAAAACGGGGCAAGGAGGCGCCATGTCAGTTCGCGACTGCTTGCTCGCCATCATGACCCTCGGTCCACAGTACGGACTTCAACTCCACGCCGAGCTGACGTCACGCACGCCTCATCGAGCAGCAACAAATGTGGGGCAAATTTACAGCACGCTTGACCGGCTTGTGCGTGACAAAAAGGTCGAGGCGGGTGGGCAAACGCCCGACGGCTTGCCGCTCTACCAACTTACGTCGGACGGCAGCCGCGAGATTGGCGCATGGCTTGAGCCAGAGAGCATCTCTCGTGAATCGACATGGTCTGATCTTCTCGACATCGTCTTCATGATTCGTTCCCTCCCGAACGTCGACCCTCTGCCGGCCTGTGATGCTTTAGATTTTGCCTTTGCGGAACTCCCTGAACCAACACAGGGATCTGATGCGCGGGCCCGAACGGCCTGGCTTCTCACTCGGGCAGAGGAAGACTTTGCCACCAGTATGCGTGCGATTGTGGATCGAACTCGGGTCGAGCTGGAACGTGACAAGCCCCACGGGTGGGGACTATCCATGCAGCGTCCCAAGCGTGGACGCCGGCCCCTGAACCCGACCAGTTAGCGGCGTCGAGGCGACTAGTGCAGCAGCTCGCCGGCTTTATTGAGCACGTTCTTCTCTCCGGCCTCAACCGGGAACGGAAATCGATTTTGCTCGGGAGGCATGGGGCAATTGAAGTTGTAATTAAACGCGCAGGGCGGCAGATAAGCCCGGTTAAAGTCAAGCGTGATGGTTCCGTCCGCGTTCGGAGCACACATCAGGAATCGGCCGACACTGTAGGTCGAGGATCCACTGGTGGCATCGGCAAAGACGAGAAG
>WLNS01000144.1 GCA_009699665.1 Actinomycetota bacterium | reverse complement strand
TTGGTGATTTTGAGACATTTGGGGCAAAACGCGTCGGGACTGCTCATCCTGCTGGTCATTAATATCGTTATCGGGTTTTTGCCCGGCATGAATTGGGCGTGGCAGGCCCATGTGGGCGGGCTGATCGGCGGTGCCGTGCTCGGCTTGATCTATGCCCGCACCCGGGCCCCGGCCCAGCGCCGACTTCAGAATGTGCTTGTTATCGCCGTGGCAGCGCTCGAGGTCATTGCCGCTCTGGCCCACGCGCCCATCTTTGTCATGTAGGCCCGAACAACGTTATCCACAGGTTATCCACATGCGGAGAATTACAGGACTGTAATCCTGGCTATCTCCAGCGCGTGGTCATCAGGAAGCCAATAAAGGCGATTCCAAAGCCCACCAAGATGTTCCACTGTCCGAGCGCCGCGACGGGCAGGGTGGCCTGCGAAATGTAGAAGACGATGATCCAGACAAGACCAAGAAGCATAAAACCGAACATCACCGGCTTGTACCACACCGGATTCGGATTCCCCTCGGTGTCGCGAGATGGACGGGGTTTGCGAGAACGTGACTTTGCCATAACTCCATGAGTATAGCCGCTGCCTCACAGGGCGCGCACAGAGATAGGGATTCCTCGTGGGTAATATTAACGGGTGACCGAAGATCACTCAGAGAACTCTGCGCTGGCGGGCGACGGAGAGAAGCCTGAGTCAGCCGTAGCAAAAACGCCACCGGCCACAGCAAACAAAAAAAGAGCCCCGAAAAAACCAACGGCCCCTGAGGCCGGGACCTCATCGTCTGAGCCTCAGCCCCCTGACGAGAAAATCGATGTGTCGAAAAGTGACGACGCACTAGATCTTTCGATCGAAGCGGCCATAGAGGCAATTGAGTTTCATCCTGTCTTTGAGGAAATTGGACCGCCCGAAGATTCAGCCAGTGGCGCATCGACCGGGCTCGACGCATCGACCGGGCTCGACGCATCCTCAAAAAGTAGAAAGTCGTTGCGAAACAAGACCCCTAAGTCCCGCAGAAAACCAAGAAAAGCCGTGCGGGAATTTTTTCTGTCACGCGCATTTTCGCAGTCACTCGGAGTTGTCGGGGAATCTCTGATTACTCTCGGCGTGATTGTCATGCTGTTCTTGGGTTGGCAACTCTGGATTAATGACGTCATTATTTCGAATGAGTCGGGTGCCGTTGCCGTTCAGAACGCCGAAAAATGGACGACGCCGAACGCCACCAAAGGACCAAACTCCACCAGTGCGACGCCCACAACGGCGGGTCCGATTGATTACGGCCCCGCCCCTGTCATGTCGAAGGCTGGAGCAGACGAAGTATTTGGAAACTTCTACATTCCTCGTTTAGGCAACGACTACATTAAAGTTGCCGCCGAAGGCGTCGACGCCGAAGGAACACTGAACCGAGGGTACTTTGGCCACTACCCTGACTCGCAAGAACCCGGCGAATCGGGCAACATGGCGTTTGCTGTTCACCGCGCTGGCCACGGCAGTCCCTTTCGGGCCGCGCCGCAGTTGCGCACGGGAGATCTCATCGTGCTGCAAACAGCAGAGGGGTATTACCAGTATCGGGTGCGCAATATGGAGTACGTCATGCCCACCGAAGTGAGTGTCGTGAGCGCCGTACCCGGGGAATCATCACAGGCCGTTGAAGGCCAGAGTCTTCTCACCATTACGACCTGTAATCCGGAACTAGGCGATAATGAACGCCTGATTACTTATGCTGTTTTTGTCGGTTGGCAGCCGTTAGACGCAGGACCCCCCAAAGAAATCGCATCGATGGTGAAGGCATAATTAGGCCATGTACGCGGCGTTGTGGAAAGTCTTACCCGGTCCCCGGTGGGCTCGTGCCCTGATCATCGCGGGAATGGGGATAGCCGTTCTTGCCGTGCTTGTCTTTCTGCTCTTTCCGTGGCTTGACTACATTCTTACGCGATCGGTCGAGGTAGGACCATGACGCGCATTCTTGTCGTCGATAATTACGACAGTTTCGTTTACACGCTTAACGGTTATCTTCATGAATTGGGTGCCGAAACGGTAGTGGTGCGGAACGATGCCATTAGCCCCGAAAAAATTGACGAGACCCTCGCGAACTTCGACGGGGTCTTAATATCACCCGGACCGGGCAAGCCCTCGGATGCCGGCATTTCGATTGACATGGTTCTCGCCGCCGCGCGCCTCAACAAACCTCTTCTGGGCGTTTGCCTGGGCCACCAAGCCATTGCGGAGGCTTTCGGGGCAACGGTGACAAACGCCGAAGAATTGATGCATGGCAAGACGTCACTGATTCGTCACGATGACAGTGACTTCTATGCGGGCGTCGGTCAACCTTTTACGGCGACCCGGTACCATTCGCTTGCCGTGGTCGCAGCCACGGTTCCGCCCGAACTGATCGTCACGAGCAAGACGGAGGGCGGTGTCATTATGGGCTTGCGCCACAGCGTGGCGCCGATACACGGTGTTCAGTTTCACCCGGAATCGGTTCTTACCGAAGGCGGCTATCGCATGCTCGGAAACTGGCTCGAAGCGGTTGGACTAAAGGGTGCAGCTGAACTCGCACGAACAAAGAATCCGCTTATCCAGCACAATAAACCAGCGTGATCGGGGTTCCCGTGGGAACATCGCCCGGACCCACAGATTGAGAAATCACCACGACGCCGCCGGCACCCGGCTTACAGCTGGGATCGGCCACGATCGACGGCGTGATCAAGATATCTGACGCGGATAAGATTGCGGCCGCTTCTTCGATCTTCTTGCCCGTCAGGTCGGGAATCGTAACCTGACCCGAAGACACGACCAGACTGATTGTCGCACCGGATTTCGATGTGGCACCCGACGCGGGATTCGTCGAAATGACGGTCCCCTGCGCAAAAGTCGGCGAATTGCCCTTACTCGTGTCCCCCACGACCAATCCGGCCTTCTTCAATTCTGCGGTCGCTGCCTCAACCGTCATTCCAGAAACGTTCGGAACCTGGATTTCGGCGAGCCCTGTTGAAACAAAGAGCGTCACGCGCGTGCCGATATCTACCTGCTTCTTGGCATTTGGGTTGGTGCGAATCACGGAATTGAGGGGAACCTTGGCGTTCGCCTCATCTACCCGCACCGGAGTGAGTCCGGCATCGCTGATTGCCGCCGCCGCCCTGTCGTAGGTGAATCCGAGAACGTTGGGGACGGTTCGGGCCGAGGACGGAAAGAAATCCACAGGCTTAATATTGAGCACCCACAGTGTCACCATCGAAATGGCAACAACGAAAACCAGACTCACGACGAGCCCCAGTGCCACGCGTCCGCGCCGACGACGCTTCTCGGGCAGGCTGGCTTCGAAGCTCGCATCTTCTGAGACAGCGTTTCGACCGAACATGGCGATGAGTTTATCGGTTTCCGTTGGGGGTAATGCGTCCATGCGTTCCGTCGGCGGCAAATCGACGCCGGAGCCTCGACTCTCAAGGCCCGAAGACGGCACTCCGCCCGCCTCGGCCATTCCGGTTATTGTTGCAGCGCCCGGCGACACCGCCAGGGGTACAGCAGAAAGAATGGGCGACGGAGGCAAGGCAAGCGAGGCTCGCGTAGGGACCTCGCCATCGGGGACGTCGGCAGCCCCATCGCGGCTCGCTTCTGTCGGCGCGTTTCCATCGATGCGTTCTAGCGCCGCCAGAAATTCATGCGCACTCGAGAAACGAAACTCGGCTGACGGTTCGAGCGCCTGGGCAAGCAAGATGTCTATCGCCGGAGAAATCCGGCTGTTGATGCTGCTCGCCGCGGGGGCGCGTGATCCTCGGTAGCCACCCGGAAACGCCGACGTGCCGGTGAGCATGGAAAAAAACAAGGCCCCGGCCGAGAAAATATCTGAACGCGAATCACCAGGTAGCCCGGCAAGAACTT
>WLNS01000143.1 GCA_009699665.1 Actinomycetota bacterium | reverse complement strand
TACTGTTCAACCGCTTCTTCAAGGTGTCTTTCGCTCAGCAGCAGGTCGCCATAAAGAGATCGTCGCTGAGCGACGGCTGAGGGTTCGCGTCGTTCGAAAAGGGCAGCGAGGTACTCGCGAAAGCGCGGGTGACATCGCATGCCCTCGTGCTCGACCACCCAAGAGACGGGCAAATGTTTCTTGCGAAGACCGATCAAGATTTGTGCACTTTGCGTTTCGCCAATGGCGGCGGCCCGACTCGGGGTGACTTCATCGAGCAAGCATGTTCCGATGAGAAATTCTCGCTCGACGGGGTCTAGTCTCTCGAGGATTTGCGAAGACAAGTAGCCGTGGAGAGGGTCGGATTCTCCGCCAACACCAACGACATTTTTGCGCGAGCGCCACGATTCAAACAGAATGCCGGCGACCCAGCCGTTCGTAACTTCCATCGCGTGGACCGCGTCGACATCATCCAATTCCATTTTTTTGAGCACAATCTCGGTTTCCTCAAGCGTGAATGCGAGATCTAATTCGCCGATTGCAGCCACCAGGTCGACACCGCTGATCATTCGCGAATCGATGGCAATGTCTGAACGACTCAGTAAAACAATTTTGAGGGATCTGGGCGCGTAGCGAACGAGGGCCTCGACAACCGATAGTCCACCTGGCGATTCAGAGAGATGCTCCAATCCGTCGATAACCAAGATCAGAGGAAAGTCATTGGTCGCATCAACGAGAAGTCCGGCTGCCTCATCATGCGTTATGCGCGCTGCGAGAACCCCCTGAACCAACCCCCGCACCGATTCCACATGTTCTGCAATTGCAGCTTCGATGTAGAGAAGCAATCGTCCCGGTGCCGAATCGGCCCGATCAAGTGTCAGCCATGCCACCGGAATGTCTCCGGACTGACATGCCTGAACAACCGCTGTTGTCTTTCCGGCTCCCGCAGTCGCAGCCACAACAATTATGTGATTGTTGTGGAACGTATCGCGGATTAATTCGTTGAGCCGTGCACGTTCGATCACATTGGCGCCGAGGGGCGGAAGTGCAATTTTGGTCCGGATGATCGAGTTCGGAGTGCGCGCAGGCGAGCGCCGTGTTGACTCAGTCTCGTTTTTCTTCATGCGCCTGACTATTTCGTTTCGGTTAACACGAGGGCAGACATGCTGTACTCGAGAACCTAACGGTGGTCACGCAAATAATGCAATGACAACGTCATCCCTCGGAGAAGGTAAGGAATCACGTGTTGAATTCAGAGACGCAATTCACAACTGCTGTGGATCAAGATACATTTCGCGACGTCATCTCGAATCTCGTGAGCGGTGTTTCGATCATCAGCGCTCAACGCGAAGACGAGCGATTCGGGGTGACCGCGAGCTCTGTCACGTCGCTCTCGGTCGATCCCGCGTCAATTTTGGTTTGTCTGAATCAACGCCTCTCGATTACGGATGTGATTTCAGAAACGGGCGTCTTTGCGGTGAATATTCTGGGCGAAGGACATGGCGACGTGGCGATTCAATTCGCAACGGGTCATGCCGATAAATTCCGGGGAACGACGATCAGGCATGACGGCATGGGGAACCCCATACTGGCCGACGCGCTGGCTCATCTTGAGTGTCGTGTCGTGGAGAGAAAAGATTTCACGACGCACGCTATCTTCATCGCCCTCGTCGAATCTGCGGTGGCCCGACCGGGCTCTCCGTTGCCCTATTTCCGCAAGAGTTTTGGCCGCTTCATAGAGGACTAGCGAACGTCACTCCACATTTTGTTGATTTCTCAATAAACTTCACTAGTTCAGTTTGAGCAATGGCATCAGTGTCGGTTGTGGAATGGAGTGCCTCATCGTGCGGATATTTCGGTTGGCGGGCCCCGGCGGTGTTGCTCTTGCCATCAGCGTGCTTTTGGCCGGCTGTGCCGTGGCGAAGGATGGCACAGTTGCCCCATCGTCGTCGCCCTCGACGTCACGCGAGGCGTCTCTTTATCGGGCCAGTCGGATTTGCGTTGAAAATGACACCGACAAGTCTCTTTACAAATTGAGCGAGGTCGAACTCTCACGAACGGGCCCGTCGCACCCCGACCCTGCTGGCCCCTTGGCTCCAGGCGCGACGTGGTGCACGAACGGTTATAACTCATTCGTCAGCGACACAGGAAAAGACGTTGACGCCACCGTTCAGATTCAGTTCTCCGACTCTCCGACAGACATTTCTAAATTCAAAGTCGGAAACCCCTCGCTAGACAGCCCGTGGATGACCCTCGGATACATTTCGTGGGACGACACATACTGGGCCCCGGGAGGCAACGTGCCCTGGGAACGGGACCTAAATTTGCCTCGCGAGAAAAGCGTTGTCGATGGACCACGGCATGACGTCCACTTGCGACGCGCAGATGACTCGGTCAACTTTATTGAGTGGGTCGTGACAGTTCGCTCGTAGTTCCCTGAGTGGTCTTGCTCTCACGAGCCGATGGAATGTTCGGCTTCTGCGCAACATGCCCATTAGACTCGAAATCTATTTTGCCTGAATGAAGGAATAATCTTGTCTCAAACCTCAGCGGCAGCCACCAAATCTGGCGGCGTCACCATGGCCCTTGTTTTCTTAGGTTTGCTGGCAGGAATCCAGAGCGCCGATCCGGGCATCTCGTCCACCGCACTCATTTCGGCGGGCAAGGATCTCACGTTTGGTGGGCTTGATGGCCTCGCTGCGAGCGTCAGCACGTTGGCTCTTGCGGCCACCGTGATTTCCACGGGCATGTTGGCTGACCGCCTGGGGCGCAAAAAGGTCATTCTTGTTGCGATGCTTTTGGCCATCGTCGGCGACGGCATCGTGTCCATTGCTCAAAACCCCTGGATGTTCATCATCGGGCGTGCAATCGCCGGCATCGCGCTGGGCGCCGTTTATGGAGCAGCCTTTGCTTACATTCAATACTTTGGCGCGAAGGGTAAAGGCGGGATTGCAGGAGCCCTCGGAGTTTTTGGTGCGTCGACCGGACTCTTTACTCTTCTCATTATTTTCTCGGGATCCAGCCTTGTCGGTGTCGGCTGGCGGGTCGCCTTTCTCTTAGTGCCGGCGCTGAGCGTCCTCACCATCATTCTGGGTCTGATCATTTTGCCCAAGGACGAGAAGGGTCTCAAGAAGGGGGCTCCGTGGGATGTTGCCGGTCAGCTGCTCTTGGGCTTCGCCATTATTGCTACCCTCTACGGAATCTCGCACGCGTCTGACCAGCTAGTTTCGCCACTCACGATTGCTCCGTTCGTGCTCGGTCTCATACTTTTTGTGCTTTTCTACTTTCGAGAACGCAGCAATAGCGACAAGCGTTTCTTCCCGATAGCGCTGCTCAAGCAGCCCCTCTTCTTGGCGGCGATCGGAGTCGGTTTTCTCGTTAATTTTTCAGCGGGTCTCGGGTTTATCTCGTTCAACAACCTCTTTCAGTATCAACTTGACCTGAAGGGGCTCGCTCTTTCGCTGTCTCAGTTGCCCTACATTATTGTGGGCATTCCGGTGGCACTGATTATCGGCAGAATCCTCGCAAAGCAGATTGTCAGTCGCCAGGTGTCGGCTTTTGTGGGGGGCTTCATCCTCGCGGCGGGTGCGCTCACCTTTGCGTTCACGGCACTTAGCTCGCCAAAGTCCATTTGGGAATACCTGCCGGCCCTGCTTCTTTTGGGTATCGGAACGGCCGTGCCGTCGGTGGCCTACGGCAGCATGATTCTTCAAGAAGCCGATGTCAAGCACTACGGTGTGGTCTCTTCGTCGCGAACCACAATCGGACAGTTTTGGTATTCGCTGGGACTAGCCGTATCAGCTGTCGTGATTGACAGCATTGCCCGGTCACATGTTTTGGCGAAACTCGGAGCGAGTGCTGAGACTGCCCTGAATGCATGGTCGGCGACGGGTGCCAAACCAGCCGACGCGAGCGTGCTGCCCGCTGCTGCAGAAGGATTCGTTCAAGGCTTCGCAGTGGCCATGAT
>WLNS01000142.1 GCA_009699665.1 Actinomycetota bacterium | reverse complement strand
GTAGTCGAGCAGACAGGTCGGCGGCTGCCCCGGTAGGCGTCCTTCGATGTGACGCGAGTAATTTTCGATTCCGGAACAGAAGCCAATTTGTTGCATCATCTCGATGTCAAAAGTCGTGCGCATTCTTAACCGTTGTGCCTCAAGCAACTTTCCCGCACGTTCGAACTCTGCCAGACGCTCGTCCAGCTCGTGGGTAATAGTTGCGATTGCGCGGTGGATCGTCTCGGGACTCGCCACATACTGGGTTGCGGGGAAAACGGCGATGCTCTGGTGGCGATCGATAATCTCGGCGGTGAGGGGATGCAGCGTGTAGATTGCCTCAATCTCGTCACCGAATAATTCGATGCGAATGGCGAACTCTTCATAAACCGGAATGATCTCTATCGTGTCACCGCGCACACGGAAGTTGCCGCGCGAGAAGTCGATGTCGTTCCGGGCGTATTGCATGTTTACGAACGAGCGACAAATAGCGTCGCGGCTGATGCGCTGACCCACGTTGAGCGAGATCATCGCATTGAGGTATTCCTCCGGGGCACCGAGTCCGTAAATACACGAAACGGTGCTGACGACGACGACATCGCGGCGACTCAGGAGGGAGGTTGTTGTCGAGTGACGCAACCGCTCTACCTCGGCGTTTATGCTCGAATCCTTCTCGATGAAGGTATCGGTCTGTGGAACGTAGGCCTCAGGCTGGTAATAGTCATAGTACGACACAAAGTATTCGACGGCGTTATCAGGCATGAGTTCCCTGAACTCGCTTGCCAGCTGTGCCGCCAAAGTTTTGTTGTGCGCCAAAATTAGGGTGGGCCGCTGCAACTCCTCGACGAGCCAGGCCGTCGTTGCTGATTTGCCCGTGCCGGTTGCACCCAGGAGAACCACGTCAGTTTCACCCGCTCGAAGACGACCGGCAAGTTCTCTAATCGCTTGCGGTTGATCGCCGCTCGGGACGTAGTCGCTGACGACGCGAAAAGGATTGTTGGCTCGCGTCGCTTGCATGCCTTCAGTCTACGGAGGGCCGAGTCAATGCCCGCCAGACTGCGGCAACCTGCTCTTTCGTCTCCGCTAAGTCGCCGTCGGTAGTGATCAGATAGTCCGCGAGGGCGCGGCGCTCTCCATTCGTCGCCTGTGCGGTAAGTCGGCTCCGAGCCTCTTCCGTCGATAAACCTCGAGCATCACGCAGTCTTTCGAGTCTCAACTCGTCCGGCGCCTCGACCACGACGACGGCATCAAACTCATCGGCACGACCCGCCTCAGCAAGAAGGGGCACATCGTAGACAATAACCCCGGCCGGATTATTCTTTCGCGCCGTCGCGAACGCCGCATGCGACAGGCGCATCACTTCGGGATGAACAATCGCTTCAAGTCGGCGACGAGCCGCTTCGCTGGTAAAGACAAGTGCGCCGAGGGCCGTCCGGTCCAACTCGTCAGACGCGTTAAACACAGTTGGACCAAACTCTTGTCTTATTGCCGCGAGGCCAGGACTGTCCGGCGCTACAGCCTCGAGTGCCAACACGTCGGCGTCTACAACCGTGGCTCCACAATCGGCAAACATCGCTGCAACGGTTGACTTGCCTGCCGCAATCCCGCCTGTGAGTGCTACCAACACACATTCAGACTACGGCGTCTTGCAGGACTCGCGAAGTGAGGGGCGCCGACAGAGCAGCCCCTCACTCGCAAAGTTGAGGCTCAGCTATCGGACAGCTGGTCACGCAGAGCAGCGAGCGACTCGTCGTCGGCAAGCGTTCCACCGGCTTCGACGTCGCTGGAGTAGGCGCTTGCGGCGTCTGCCGTGCCTTCGCTTCCTGAGGACTCCACAACCTTTGCTTCGGCCTCTGCCATTGCCTTAACCTGGGTCTTGTGCTGCTCCCAGCGAGCCTGAGCTGCGGAATAGTCCAACTCCCACTTCTCGCGCTGCGAGTCAAAGCCATCGCGCCACTCGTTCGTCTCGGGATCGAAGCCGTCGGGGTATTTGTAGTTACCTTTTTCGTCGTATTCCGTCAGCATGCCGTAGAGCGCGGGATCAAACTCTGTACCATCCGGATCGACACCCTCATTGGCCTGCTTCAGGCTCAAAGAAATCCGGCGGCGTTCGAGGTCAATGTCGATGACCTTGACGAATACGTCATCACCAACCGACACCACCTGCTCGGCGAGTTCGATGTGCTTTCCGGAGAGCTCCGAGATGTGCACGAGCCCCTCGATGCCATCGGCAACGCGCACGAAGGCTCCGAACGGAACGAGCTTCGTGACCTTGCCGGGAGCGACCTGGCCGATGGCGTGCGTGCGCGCAAATACCTGCCACGGGTCTTCTTGGGTTGACTTGAGTGACAGCGATACGCGCTCGCGATCCATGTCCACCTCGAGAATCTCGACAGTGACTTCCTGTCCAACCTCGACGACTTCACTCGCATGCTCAATGTGCTTCCAGCTGAGTTCCGAAACGTGAACCAGTCCGTCGACACCGCCGAGGTCAACAAAAGCTCCAAAGTTCACAATCGACGAAACAACGCCCTTGCGAATCTGGCCCTTCTGCAGGTTAGTGAGGAACGAACTGCGGCTTTCGGACTGAGTCTGCTCAAGCAGTGCCCGACGCGAGAGCACAACGTTGTTGCGGTTTTTGTCGAGCTCGAGAATCTTGGCTTCGACTTCTTGACCGAGATAGGGAGTGAGATCGCGCACGCGGCGAAGTTCGATGAGCGAAGCGGGCAGGAAGCCACGAAGGCCGATGTCGACAATCAGCCCACCCTTGACGACCTCGATAACCGTTCCCGTGACAACGCCATCAGTGTCGCGAACCTTCTCAACGTCTCCCCAGGCACGCTCGTACTGCGCGCGCTTCTTAGAAAGAATGAGGCGACCCTCTTTGTCTTCCTTCTGCAAAACGAGCGCCTCGACGGTGTCGCCGACCTTCACAACGTCGTTGGGGTCGACATCGTGCTTGATGCTCAGTTCGCGCGAGGGAATGACGCCCTCGGTCTTGTAACCGACGTCGAGGAGTACCTCGTCACGATCGATCTTTACGACGGTTCCTTCGATGAGGTCACCGTCATTGAAAAACTTGAGAGTCAACTCGACTGCGGCAAGAAAATCCTCAGCAGATCCGATGTCGTTAATGGCGACCTGCTTGCTCGCCTTGGTCGTTGCGGGGGTCATGTACAGGGTGCTCCTAGAGGGGCAAAATCAGGCCTCGGTCACTCCACGCCGGTAAGGCTCAGAATGAACGAGGCAAACGGACAAAGACACAATTGTGTTCCCCCATGATACCGCGCGTTCCGTGAGGCTCAAAACCCAGTGTTCGGGCAACTGCGCCTTGTTTACCCGCATCACGATCGGCGGGCGGTTAGTGTGCGGCGTC
The DNA here is from genome assembly GCA_009699665.1 of Actinomycetota bacterium. Lineage (GTDB taxonomy): Bacteria > Actinomycetota > Actinomycetes > Actinomycetales > Microbacteriaceae > UBA963. Next base: position 652 of record WLNS01000142.1, on the reverse strand, counting down.
GTTCCAGCTAGTTCCCCGGCCCACCTGAACATCAAGGGGCACGGCCAGTTGGGCGGCAGTCCTCATGTGATGCGTTACTAGTTGCTGCACATGATCCGCTTCATCTGACACGACCTCGAGCACAAGTTCATCATGGACCTGCATGAGCAAGCGCGACGTCAAGTCCTCGGCAATCAACTGTTGCTCAATCCGCACCAGCGCCAGTTTCATGATGTCGGCCGCGGTGCCCTGCATGGGGGCATTCAGGGCTTGACGTTCGGCATTTGCTCGCAGAATATGATTGGGGCTCGTGAGGTCAGGGAAGGGGCGTCGGCGGCCAAAGAGTGTCTCTGTGTAACCGCGCACCCTGGCTTCGTCGACTACAGATCGAAGATAGTCGCGCACACCGCCAAACCGCTCAAAATAATCAGACATCAGGTTTTTTGCTTCTTTATTGTCAATACGCAGCTGGCGGGCAAGGCCGAATGCCGAAAGCCCGTAGGCGAGTCCGTAGCTCATGGCCTTGACCTTGGTGCGCATCTCAGACGTCACATCAGCCGGCTCAACGTTAAAAATGCGAGCCCCGACAAATCGGTGCAAGTCCTCCCCCGCCGTGAACGCTTCAATGAGGCCTGCGTCCTGCGAAAAATGAGCCATGATGCGCATCTCAATT
>WLNS01000141.1 GCA_009699665.1 Actinomycetota bacterium | reverse complement strand
GTCAATATGCTCGACGCCAAGAACTCACTGTCACGCCTCGTGGCCGCCGCAGTGGGCGGCGAAGACGTGGTTATTGCGAATCGAGGCAAGCCCGTTGTGCGTCTGGTTCCCGTCGACGGTGTACAGACCAACACCGGGACGGCACTCGCAGAGTGGTTCACCATGAATCCTGCACCCGTCTCGCGCCCACGTTCCGCCAAAGACATAGAAGCCCAGCTGCAAGAGAATCGCGACGCCTGGACGTGATCTATCTCGATTCCGGGGTTCTGATCTATTCGACAGAGCTCGATGGCGACGTGGGTAACGCAGTGCGTCAGCGCCTGGCTGAATCATCCGATCAGCAGTTTTGCATTTCACCTCTTGTTGTCATGGAGTGTCTCGTTAAGCCGATGCGAGATCACGACTACCGACTTCAAGACCACTACCACCGCCTGTTCGGCCAACTCGAACGACTACCACTCGAGCAAGATGTTTTTGTGCGGGCAGCCCAGCTTCGTGCAGATTCGGGCGTGGGCATGCAAGATGCAATTCACGTGGCCGCAGCTCAGCGCCACGACTGTGGTGGGCTGTGGACCACCGACGCGCGACTCGCGAAGCAGTACCCGGGTTTCGCGCACAACGTGCTGGTCTGAGGCCTCGCCGTAGACTGTTGCTTTGAGTGCGCGCTCGCCACGCGACGCACGAGACGCACGGGAGGTGATGCACGATGCCAAAGGAACGAGGCGAAAAAGTCGTCGCCACCAACCGCAAGGCACGTCACGACTACCTCATTGAAGATACGTTCGAGGCCGGCATGGTGTTGACCGGAACCGAAGTCAAGTCATTGCGGGCCGGGCGAGCCTCGCTCGTGGACGGCTACGCATTTGTCGAAAACGGCGAATGCTGGCTCGATGCGGTGCACATTCCCGAATACACACAGGGCACGTGGAACAACCACTCACCGCGGCGCAAGCGCAAACTGCTCATTCACAAGCAGGAGATCGTGAAGCTCGGCCAAAAGATCAAAGAGGGCGGCTATACGCTGGTGCCGCTCAAGCTCTACTTTGTTGACGGTCGAGCCAAAGTTGAGTTGGCGCTGGCCAAGGGCAAGAAGGACTACGACAAGCGCCAGGCGCTTCGCGAGCGCCAAGACAAGCGCGAGGCCGACCGGGCCATTTCGGCCCGACGCAACCTCGGCGACTGAGTTCTTCGGGAAGTGAGGGGCCCGAGGTGGATCTCGGCAGAACGTCACAGACCTCGGCGTGCGTCGGGGAATGTTCTTTGTCAGGCGCACGTTGTATCCTTCGATAGCGCACTTCGTTGCGCACGACCGGCACTCAGTGTCGGGCATTCAACTCAACAGTGTGTGATGTGACCAGCCTCCGTGTCGTGAGCTGCCCCCGGGTGGTAAATGCGATGCGGGCCACTCATGGGGATGATCGGTTTCGACATTGCCTGCGAGCGGGAGAGAAGCGGGTCGAGGATGCGGAGCTATCTCGTAAACGCTCTCCGCAAACTATAGGTGCCAATACAAAGCGCGCCGACTTCGCCCTCGCTGCCTAGAGCAACGAGCCTGAAGTCCGTCGGTTCGAAGGTCTGTTCTCGCCTTCGCTCTCGGCGTCATTAAGAGAACTTGCCGTGAGATGACGTCTGAGCGCCTCACGGGACACTTACTCGGGCTGGGCTCGTCGACTTAGGTGCCAGTGACAAAGGTCGGAGCCGAGTAGAACGCTTTCACTAGCTACACCCGTAGAAGACTCACAATCACAGCAGTGGACGGGGGTTCAATTCCCCCCATCTCCACCACGAGCAAACGCGCTCAGCTGGCACATCACACGCTGCTTTGAGTTTTCAGGGCAAGATGACACGCCCAGAATGCGGCATCTGCCTGAGCTATCAGTCTGAGCTAAATGGCTTGGCGCCGGGCGCTGATGCGGTCGATGAGCTTCCTCGTCACTGGCGTGAGGAGAAGCAGAAATAGTGACCAGAGACCTACCACAGGCCAAACCAGGCTCACCAGCAGAGCTGCCGCTATCACCGAAGACGTGAGCGTGCTGAGAACCAACGCCTTTCGCACGCCTTCCACATCATCGACGATGGCATGGTTGCGCCGAGCCACGATTGTTAGCCCCAGGCTTGAGAGCGAGATAAAGAGCATCGTGCCGATGTAGACGGCGGCAGCGAGCGACGTAACGCTGCGCCCCGACACAATCAACTCAGTCGGGAACGGCAGAAAGACGATGCCCAGTAACCACAGGAGGTTGAAAAACATGATTCCGGGGCTGAATCCGCGTAAGTGTTGAAAGAACCTGTGGTGGGCGAGCCAGAATCGGCCGATGACCGCGAACGACAAAATAAAAACAACGAACGACAGCAGGCTTTCTTGGAGAAACTGCGGCATGGGCGTTGAGCCCATGTTGGATGCCTTGTCAACGAGCGGCAGAATCAGCAGGGTGGCCGCTATGGCTACCACGGCGTCGCTGTAGTTAACTACCCGATCGAACCCGCGTTCCCTAGCCATACGATAACTTTAACGACGGAGTCCTGTCTGGGCTAGAGTCGATTCGTGGATCTGGCCCTCTCTTCGATGCAGCAATTTTTGACCTTGCACCTCTGGTTTCAGTTACTGATTGTGGCTATTCCTTTGGTGGCGGTATCTGTCTACTTCACCTACCGCGCGGTCAAGCGAAACCTCGAGGAGCGGGGCAACGACAACGTCGCCACGGTCGTGATGCGATTCGTCGGCGCGGCGTTCGTCTTCCTCGGAGCTTTTGCGATTGTTACGGCATGGCAGGCATCGTCAATTGGTATTGACGATGTGCAGAAGGAGTTCTCGTCGCTCACCGCACTGGCGCAAGATACGCGATCCGTGACGACGGAAGAGTCGGTCAGTCTGCGTGACAAGCTCATCGCCTATGCCCGCGAAGCGGCCACCATTGAACTGTCGCAGGCACCCACCCTGCGCACGAGTCCCCGAGCCACAGAACTTGTCTTTGAGATTTCGCAGACGGTGACGCGGCTCGTCGACACGGGAGTGCTGTCACCCTCGCTGGCGGACTCTCTCGTTTCGGACTTTAACGATTTCAAGAACGCCCGCAATGCTCGACTGGCTCACACGGGAGATCTTCTCCCCGACTCTCTCATGTGGTCGCTTCTGCTCATCGGCGTCATCATGGTCGCTACGAGCGCCATTTATCCCAGCGGCCCGAGCCGAAGCATCAAATGGGTGCAGAGCATGGCCATTCTTGCGGTGGTCATCACGATTCTCGGCGTGGTGTTTGCCATCGAGTCGGGAGACCTCTCGAATGAGAAGTTTTTGCATCCAGCGCGAACTTTTTTGAGCTCAAACCCGGCCGGCTAACGGAGCGGACTTCGGAATAATGACGACATTTACCGACAGGGACATCTCAGCCCTTATCGTGATTGACGTTCAGAACGGCGTGGCCGAGGGCGCATTTCGCCGCGACGACGTCATCGGCAACATCGCAAGCGTCGTTGCGCGCGCTCGCCATGCGGGCATGCCCGTGGTCTGGGTGCAACATTCTGATGACGAAATTCCCATCGACTCGATTGAGTGGCAGATTGTTGATGAACTTGCGCGACTCGAGAGCGAGCCCCTCGTGCTGAAGCAGTTTCGCAGCTCGTTCGAGGCCACAAACCTCGAAGTCGTGCTGGCTGAGCTGGGCGTGAGCCGGCTGCTTGTCTGCGGCATGCAGACCAACAACTGCATTCGCCACACCACCCATGCGGCACTTGAGCGCGGATATGACGTGACTCTGATTTCTGATGCCCACACCACCACGGGGTACGAGTGGAACGGGCACGAGGTGTCGGCCGAGATGTTGATTGATGAGACGAACGACAACTTCGGCGAGTATGCACTCCCTGGCAGACGTGCCAACGTGACAACCACGGCGCACGCGGTTTAGCCTGTGACTATGACCGAACGTGAACTTTTAGGGCTGTGGCAGAAAGCGCGACTCCACGTCATCATCTCCCAGATGGCCCCCACGTTTCTGCTTATCGCCACCGTCGCACTCTTTCCG
>WLNS01000140.1 GCA_009699665.1 Actinomycetota bacterium | reverse complement strand
TCAGCTGCAAAACATGAAGGGCGTCGTGGCCCGTTGACCCTTCGGGCTGAGCACCCGAAAGAATGTGCTGCCACACATCATCTATCTCGAGCGACCACGAATCATCGGCAGGCACAAAAGTCTCTGTTGTCTGCTTGGGAATGCCCAAGCCCGACTCCATCTCAAAAAGAGTGAAAGATTCTGGGCCATAACTTCCGCCCAAGCCAGAGACCTCTAACTTTGCCGTCTTGCAAAAGACCTCGAGCGAAAACAGGTTTTTCCACTCGGTCCATGAGGCGTGCGCCCACACAACGGCCGACCCCGTTCGTGCGTGGGCGGCAACGAGTGCATTGTCTTCAACCTGCATGTGCCAATAGAGGGTGGGCAGGCTGACATAGTCCAGCACCAGTCCGCCCAACATCATGGCGCACAGGTCGAGAAGATGGGAGCCCTGGTCGACAAGCTCACCGCCTCCAGAAAGTTGGGCATTCGCTCGCCATTCCTTTTCATATCCTTCACGCCCGCCGTGACCGTATCGCGCCCGGATAAGTTGAATTTCGCCGAATCTACCCGAGGTGAAATGCTGCCGAAGCCTTCTTATGGCGGGGTGAAAGCGATGGTTGTATCCCACGCGAAGCACCACTTTATGAGCCTCCGACAGGTGCACCAAGCTCTGCATTTGTTCAACAGTTGTTGAGCCTGGTTTTTCGACGATGACGTGGCATCCGGCTTGCAGGGCTTGTGCAGCGACATCCGAAAGCGCACCATTAGGAACGGCGACGACGACGAGGCCCCCTGGTCCGACTTCTTCAATAAGCTCGCTTGCCGAAGAGAAAACCGTCACGTCGAAAAGCTCACCGCAATCACGCGCACGCGCATCGTCCACGTCGAAAACTCCGCACAACGTGACCGAATGATCAAAAGCGGCGAGTCGCTTTCGGCCTATGAGGCCGCAGCCAATCACACCTGCGCGTTTCATGCGCTTGCCGTTGCCATCAGGTGGGGGTTGTCTACCAAATATCGAACGGTATCTTCTATCGCTTCACGAAGCCCCCACTGTGGCACCCAACCCGCGGCTTGCGCACGTGCGGTATCAAGCAAAATACGGGGATTATCACCTATCCAGCCCTGGTTTGCATCTCCGAACTGAACATCGGGAGACACACCTAACGCCTGAGTGATGACGGCTATGCTCTCACGAACGGTTGTCGTATCTGGCCTGCCAATGTTAAAGACGTTGGCGCCTGATTGCCCCCGCAAGGACGTCAACGCCCTGACACAGTCGCTGACATGAAAATATGATTTTTCTTGAAACCCATTTCCCAAGACCATAAGGCGATCGGGATGACTCGTCAGTTGACGAACGAAGTCAATGACGTGGCCATGGGTATAGCGCGGCCCCAGGCTGGAAACAAGCCTGAATATCGTCACACCAAAGAATCCGGCTTCGGCATAAGCCTCGAGAAAGCCTTCTGCCGCTACCTTCGATGCTCCGTATAAGCTCGTCTGGCGAGGAAATGGCTCAGTTTCAGGAGTGGGAAAAATCTTTGCTTCGCCATAAACCGACCCCGTTGAGGTGAAGACGAGGTCGGCAACTCCAGCTAAACGACACGCTTCGGCCACCCTGAGCGTTGCCCGCACATTCTGATGAAGATCCTTGTCGGGGTGAAGCCAACCATCTTTGACGTCTGCATTCGCGGCCAAGTGATAGACCGTCGTCACACCCTCACACGCTTTGGCAACGTCGAACGAATCATCGAGCAAGTCAGATTCGATGAAGGTCGCTTCGGGGTTTAAAAATTCCCGCAGGCCTGTCGACAGATCATCGATGACGTGAACGTCATTGCCGCCCTGAATAAGAAGGTCGACCAAATTAGAACCGATGAAACCCGCGCCGCCAGTAACGAGTACTTTGGTCAACGAACAGACTCCCACTTAGGCGTCGCGCTCTCTAACAGGGGGTGGCAGACCACAAGGTGCCAGATGAGAGCCTGAAACCCCTCTGTCTGAGTCGTTATATTCTGAGGGTTGATCGGCGGAATGACGACAACCGCATCACTCGCTTGAGCAAGAAACCCGCCATCGCGGCCGGCAACGCCCACAATAGATGCCCCCACAGAGGCTGCGAGCTTTATCGAATTGACGAGGTTGACACTAATTTCTGCGACCTCGTCGCCGCCACCGACCGAGAAAACAAAGAGACAATCAGCGCTGCCGATTCGAGACACCTTGAGCCAGTTGGCATACGAATCGTCCCAGCTCTCGTCGTTAACCCGAGCCGTGAGTTCAGAAACGTTGTCTGTAACCGAGTAACTTTCAATTCCGGCGAGCTTGCGAAAATCGCACGCAGCGTGAGAAGAATGCCCCGCTCCGCCGCCTGAACCGACAAAAAACAGACGGCCGCCACGTTTCTTCGTCTCGGCTATGACCTGGACCATACGCTCTATGGCAGCCTCATCAAGTTTGTCGATGATCTGAGTTGATTCTTCGAGGAACTCCCGAACATAATTCGAGTTCATGCTGATATTCCCCGCTATCGTTGTCACGTGGGCCACCTTGGCGTCACTAAGAATCTACACACGTATTCACATTCAGGGGAGCAGCGATGGCTTTAAAGATGTTCGCGGATGGGGCAAGTCTTTCAGAAATTGCTCGCCTCGCTGAAGACAGTCGCGTTGCTGGTTTCACCACAAATCCCACGCTCATGAAGCAGGCCGGAATCAGTGACTACATAGCTTTTGCCGACGAGGCTTGCCGCATCGCACATGACAGGCCCATTTCTTTAGAGGTGATTGCTGACGACCTCACCGAGATGGAGCGACAGGCGCGCAAGCTCGCTCAGTTATCTGAGAACGTCTACGTCAAGATTCCCGTTACCACAACGTCAGGTGAGTCGACGGCACAGCTGAGTCATGCGCTGTCTCATGATGGATTGAAGCTCAACGTCACCGCCGTGTTCACGAAGACCCAAGTTGAAGAGGTTGTTGGGGCGCTCGACGGTGGCGCCCCTTCGGTTCTCTCTGTCTTTGCCGGCCGAATCGCTGATGCCGGAATCGACCCCGTTCCCGTGATGGCCAAGTATTCGAAGATCAGTTCTGCGGTGTCGTCAATTGAACTCTTGTGGGCCAGCCCCCGTGAAGTGCTCAATGTCGTGCAGGCCGAGCAGACAGGCTGCCACATCATTACGATGACACCCGACCTGTGGGCCAAGCTGGGAAACATCGGACGGGACCTCACTGACTACTCGCTCGACACGGTAAAGATGTTCTACCGAGACGCCGTGGAATCGGGCTATGCCCTCTAAGAAACTGTCGATTGTCACGCCGGTCTTTAACGAGCGAGACAACATTCCCGAGTTTGTGCGTCGCCTCACGCTTGCTCTGAAGGCGTCACCCGTAACATACGAAATTATTTTCGCGGTTGACCCGTCGACGGACGGAACAGAAGAACTCATTAGAACACTTCATAAAAAAGACCGCCGCATCAAGATGCTGCGATTCTCTCGAAGATTTGGGCAGCCGGCTGCAACGATGGCGGGAATTTCGTTGGCCACGGGTGACGGCGTGCTCGTCATTGATGTTGACCTCCAAGATCCGCCCGAAGTTGTTCCCGAAATGGTGAAGTCATGGCTTGCTGGCTCAAAACTTGTGCTCGCGCAGCGCAGATCGCGCGTTGGGGAACCGGTGACGAAGAAAATTATTTCTCGAATCGGCTATTCGTTTCTGAACCGATTCTCTGACGTTCCCATTCCCGCCGACACCGGGGACTTCAGGCTGATGGACCGACAAGTGGTGAACGAACTCAAGCGTTTTCCGGAAAGTAACGCCTTTCTTCGCGGCCTCATAGCTCTCGTCGGGTTTGAGAGCCACACCGTTGAATTTGATCGACCAGAACGATTCTCGGGAAAAACTAAGTACAACAAGTTTTTCGGTAGTCTGCGAATCGGATTCAATGGAATTGTTGGGTACTCGACAGCACTGCTATCGCTCAGCACTTACGTTGGATTCTTCATGGCCCTTGCCGCTGTGCTCGCGGCCATTGTTTACGGAATAGCAAAGATTGCGGGAGCC
>WLNS01000014.1 GCA_009699665.1 Actinomycetota bacterium | reverse complement strand
TGGACTCCTTCTTCCTTTACTTATCTGGGCCCCTCAGCCGAGAAGGCGCCTCGTGTTTCCTGGCGTGGGGTTTATCGTCACCTTCGCCGTTATTTCTGGACTCAAAATTTTTTACGATGTCAATCCTTCGTATGCCTTATTTCCAGGGCAGAATACCTCGCCTTCATGGGATTCATTTTCTGTTGCGATGGAGTCACAGGTCCACTGGCAGTGCGTCGCCATGCTTATTCCGGCCATCCTCGTGGTTTCGATTCCGTTTATTTACCGCCGGTGGCGCTGGCGTTCGAAGACAACTCGCAATACGCGCGTTCGGCTCCTCGTTTCGATCGCGGGTTGTGGTGTCTTAGTTGCGGGACTCCTTTCGGTGCCGGCAATCAATAATCACCATGACTCGCTCTTCTTTGATTTTTGGCGATATTGGACGGCCGTTCCCTTTTTCTTACTGATCTTGCTCGTGGCCTCGGCTCGTGCGGTGCCACTGCGCGAGCGCCTGCCTTCTGTAACGCCGCGGGCAATGCGGCTGACCTCACCGGTGGCCGTCGTGATGGCAGGACTGCTTGCGTGTGGCATCCTCGTGTCGCAAGGCGCCTGGCTCAAGGCCAATGAATTTGCCTTGGTAGCGGCAGATGGCCCGGTCGCAGTCTCGCCTCGCGAGAAAGTTGTGCAGTCATGTCGGGATCTCAAACAGCGAGCAAATGCTCAGAACGTCTATATCGCGCTCTCAGAAAACGACCCTTTTCTTGCGTATGGATGTTATGCGCTCGCGGGCATTAACGTCGTGAATCCTGCGGAAGATGAACGACGAACGTGGCTCCAGGCGTATCTTCGCCAGCAGGGCATGGTTGGCATAACTAACCGACCTGAGGGCTGATGTCGAGTGGTTTCATAATCCCAAGACGTCGGCGGTTATTCAGGATTGCCCGAGAGGGGCTTAGCTATTCCAGTCGTCGGGGCTGTCAGGCGACGCACGCGCTCGCTCAACCATCGAAAAACAGATGTCATGCGCCAGCTCGTGGACTCTCTCAAGGCTCGTGAGTACTCTAGCTCTGCAGAGAGCCGCGCACGGAGGTGCTCAATCTGGGGCTCCCATTCCCCAACACAAGTTTCGATGGCACGAGCACATGAGACGTCAATGATGAGGTCTTTGTCCCCGTCGAGAAACGAGGCGACAATCAACCCGTCGGCGCTGAATGACTCAGGCACCGAGTGCTCACATATGATGTGCGCCCCCGCAGAAACCAAGAGCTGCTCGGCGTATCGATGCGTCATCGCGCTCCCCGACGTTCCCATGTCATGAGTGCTGACGACGATGAATCTGACTTTGCCCGAACGCAAAAGCTCCTGAGAACCCTCCAGCAGCGGAATCTCGGCACCCTGGATATCGACGAAGAGAATATCGACGTGACTGAGGCTTGTCTCTTTCATGAGCGATTCGAGCGTATAGAGCCGTGTGACGCGACTCTTGCCGTCACTCTCGGCGACAAACTCCGCGTCAGTGTCGGAAGACAAACCGACGGCACCGGGCAGGAAAGTGCCGTGTCGCTCGTTGAGCGCGAAGTTTGTGACGCCGACTTGCAAATAGGCGGGATCTGGTTCGAGGCAGACAACGCGCCCATTAGTGAATTCTTCGAGAAACCACAGGCTGTAGTAGGCCCAGAACGATCCGAGTTCCACACACACCAGCGGTTCGTCAGAGTTCGGATTGAGTACGAGACGATCGAGAACTGCGGCGACGGCTTTTTCTTGTTGGGGCTCGTGGACTCCTCTGAGGCGTCGAACTATCTCTTCGGTCCACTCGCCGTAGTAGCCCCCGCGGAGCACTCGGATACCGTTGTGCATGATTTGAACCTCATGGCCGTTGTGCCTCGCGAACTCTCCGGCGTTCTCAACGCGGGGGAGGTCATCCGCATCATGACAAGATACCGTCAGTTCAACGCGACGAAGGAGGTGGTCCGGAACCGACACCGTCGACTTCATGGGATTGTCGCCATTTTGTGATTTATAAATATCGTAATTCACTGTCTCGATGATTTTTCCTAGAGGATGTTCCGCACGCTAGCGATCGAACATCGCCATCTGGGCGGGAGCGTGGTGGTCGCCGAGCGGCTGTGTGACGTTGTCCAGGCGCGTCACCTGCTCGGGCGAAAGTTGTACATCAAGAGCACCAAGGTCATCGTCAAGGTGCGGGATGCGAATGGTGCCGGGGATCGGCGCCCAATCGGCGCCCTTGGCGAGCAACCAGGCCAGTGACACTTGCGCGGCCGTGGCACCGACCTCGTGGGCAACCGCCACGACCTCCTGAACGCGACGCAGGTTCTCATCGAAAACCTCCTCGACGAAGCGAGGGTTGGTCAGACGCCAGTCGTCGTCATCGAGCTGGTCACGAGATGTGATTGACCCCGAGAGCATTCCGCGGCCCAGCGGCGAATAGGGCACGAAGCCGATGCCGAGCTCGCGCAGTAGGTCAAGCGTGCCGTCATCACCATCACGCGTCCAGAGCGAATACTCTGACTGCAATGCGGTTATCGGATGCACGGCGTGTGCGCGGCGGATGGTGGCCTGACCAGCTTCAGACAGCCCAATCTGTCCAATCTTGCCCTCGGTGATGAGTTCGACGAGCGTGCCCATGACATCTTCGATGGGCACGGTCTTATCGACCCGATGTTGGTAATAAAGGTCGATGTGGTCAACGTCGAGTCGCTTGAGCGAGCCCTCCACGGCCACACGAATGTTTTCGGGTGAGCTGTCAGGCGCCGCGCGGCCCACGTTTGACCGCAGCCCGAATTTGGTGGCGAGCACAACTTTGTCCCGACGCCCCTTGATGGCCTTACCCACGAGCACTTCGTTTTTCTCGGGGCCGTAGGCTTCGGCCGTGTCGATCAGCGTCACGCCCAGATCAAGGGCGCGGTGAATGACGGCAATCGACTCGGCGTCGGGCTGATTGTGGCCGGTATAGATATGAGACATGCCCATGCAGCCCAGGCCGAGCCGGGAGACGGTCAGATCGCCAAGTTGTGTGTACTCCACAGTCGTCTTTCTTTTTGCCGATGGGTGGGCGCGACCCTTATTCTGCCTTACCTTGCCTGCCGCAGGTCGTCTTGCTCGGCGACGAGCTTGGCGTAAAGGCCTTTTTTCTTCATCAGGACCGCATGGGTGCCCCGTTCGACGACGCGCCCCGCGTCGATGACAAAAATGATATCGGCGTTCACTACCGTGGAGAGGCGGTGCGCGATGGTGATGGTCGTGCGATTTCGTGCCGCTTTATCGAGCGTCTTTTGCACAACGCGCTCCGACACCGTATCGAGCGAACTGGTGGCCTCGTCGAGAATGAGCACACTGGGGTCTTTGAGCAGAACGCGCGCAATGGCTACGCGCTGCTTTTCGCCACCGCTCAGGCGGTAGCCGCGCTCGCCGACCAGGGTGTGGTACCCCTGGGGGAATGAGGCGATGGTGTCGTGGATGCTCGCGGCCTTCGCCACACGTTCGAGCTCGGCCTGTGACGCGTCAGGTTTGGCATATCTGAGATTTTCGGCGATGGTCGCATGAAAAAGATAGGTCTCTTGGCTCACAATGCCGATGTTTGCCAAGAGAGATTCCGCGGTCAGCTCGCGAACGTCAGTGCCCGCAAATCGAACGTGCCCCGACGCCACGTCGAAGAATCGGGGCACCAAGTAAGAGAGCGTGGTTTTGCCCGACCCCGAGGGGCCCACGAACGCCACAAACTGTCCGGGCTCGATAGCGAGCGAAATGTTAGACAGCGTGGGGGATTCTGCCTCGCCTGATCCGGGGTATCGAAAAGTCACATCGTCAAACTCCACCTTGCCGAGCTTTGCCGCGTCGACTCTGACCGCGTCGGGAGCATCCGTGATGGCGGGCATCAGATCGAGATATTGAAAAATGCGGGCGAACAGCGCCTGAGACGTCTGTAGGTCGAGCCCGACCTGCATGACGTTCATCAGCGGAAAAAGCAAACGTGCCTGAACCGTGGTGAACGCCACGATGGTTCCAATGGTCACGTTCACGCCACCGGTAATCAGAAACCCGGCGACGAGGTAAATGACGGCAGGAATCGACGACAAGAACACTTGAACCATGGCGAAGAACCACTGACCCGACATGGCTTGCCGCACCTGCAAGCCAATCTGAACCTTGTTCTCTTTGTCATAGCGCGCGACTTCGGCGCCCTGCTGAGAGAAACTCTTGGCCAGCATGATGCCGCTGACACTGAGGGCCTCTTGAGTAATCGCGGTCATCTCACTCAGTGACTCCTGCGTCTTGGTGGCAATGCGTGCGCGCACCTGGCCAACCTTGCGTTGGGCAATCACCATCAGGGGAAGCATGATGACGGCCACCAGCGTGAGCTGCCACGACAGGATCAGCATGGCCACAAATGCGGCGAGCACGGTGACCGTGTTGCCTAGAACCGTCGAAACCGTATTGCTCAGAACTCCGGCGACCCCGCCCACATCGTTTTGCAGTCGCGACTGAATAATTCCTGTCTTCGTTCGGGTAAAGAAGGCCAACTCCATTGCCTGTAAGTGGCTGAACAGGCGTACCCGGAGAGCCCCCATCACCTTGTTTCCCACGGTTTGCGTGAGGTAGGTCTGACCAACCCCGAGTCCGGCCGAGACGATCCAGATGGCGATCATGAGAACCACCATGGTCACCAAGAGCGACATGTTGGGGCCGCCTGTTTTGGGAAACAATCCCTGGTTAAAGGCGACCTCGATGAGCAACGGCGGAATTACCGTCAGGGCGGCGCTCGAAATGACGAGTACCCCTGTAATGATCAGTGGCGCGCGAAAGGGCCGAAAGAGTTCAGCGACACGACGGAACAGGTGCGGAATGACGGGAGCGCTCGCATTCTGTTCCCGCTGCGCACGAGCGTCGCGAGACATGGCTCCCATGGGTCCGCCCCGCCCGTGCATACTCATGCATCGAGCCTACGCGCGACGCGCACCGGTCGTGTCCACGCAGCTTCGGGCGCGCGTTCAGGTGAGAATCCAAATCACGACGAGTCGGAAAGCCCGGTGGGCACACTAGGCTGAAAGGCACAGGGATTCAGACAAAGCTGTTTGGAGCTGATAAAAAATGAATAACATCCCTCAACACGATCCGGCCGGCTGGCGAAACGTCCCAGCAACGTCCAAGCCGATTGACCCTCAGAGGGTCAAAAAGCTTTTGGCATCAGAGTGGAAAAAGTTCGCTGCTGCCACGGGCAAGTCAGCAAAGCACCACAAGGTAGCGAGTAAGGTCTTGCCCCTGGGAGTGACGTCGAGCTTTCAGCACTGGGAGCCGTATCCTCTGTCGATAGCCTCGGCCAAGGGCGCCTACTTTACTGATGTCGATGGCCGCCAATTGCTCGATATGTCGATGGGCTTTGGCGCGATGCTGGTGGGTCACCTCAACCCGCTCGTGGTCAAGAATGTCAAGGAGGCCCTCGACAAGACGGGGACGCTCTTTGTGACGCCGTCTCCCACGGCTACCGATGTTGCCGAGCGCTTCCAGAAGCGCTTCGGTCTTGACATGTTGCGTTTCACCAACTCGGGAACTGAGTCAACGATGTATGCCATTCGCGTGGCGCGCGCCGTGACCAAGAAGAAGGCCATCATCAAGATTGAGGGTGGCTACCACGGTGGGTATGACCCCCTTCAGGTCTCGGTCAAGCCGGCTCTGGCCGACATTGGTCCCGCAGATGCCCCGATCGCCGACGCTCCCATCGACTCGGTGCCGGGAACGGTCTATGTGGTGCCCTACAACGACCTCCCCTACCTCGAGAAGATCATGAAGGAGCACTCAGACATCGCGTGCTTCATTGTGGAGCCCGTGGTCGAGAACCTTTCCATTATTTTGCCCGACAAGGGTTATCTCGCTGGCGTGCGCGCTCTGTGCGACAAGTACAAGATTGCTCTCATCTTCGACGAGGTGAAGACCGGTCTGACCGCCGGTGTTGCGGGGGCGTCCAAGCGCGTCGGGGTCATTCCCGACCTTGTTACGCTCGCGAAGAGCATCGGTGGAGGCCTGCCCGTCGCGGCCTTCGGCGGTAAGAAAAAATACATGGACGCTGTTGTGGATGGTCGCATGGCGCACTTCGGTACCTACAACGGTAACCCTCTGGTGACGGCCGCCATGTCTGCCGTAGACGATCTCTGCACACCGCAGGCACTCGCCGCAGCTGAAGCCATCAACACAGCGGCTCTGGCCAAGATAGATGCCATCATCGCCAAGTATGAGCTGCCCGCTCATACGATTGGTTTTGGTGTGAAGGGCGCCATTATCTGGTCGCCCACTCCCGTGCGCAACTATCGCGACTTCAAGAACACCGATTTCTCGATGGCGGAGTTGAGCTGGTTGTGGGGCATCAACCGAGGGGTTATCACGCCCCCCGGACTGGATGAGCAGTGGCTCGTGTCGCTGGCCCACACGACGGCCGACATGGACAAGCTTGTCGAAGAGTTCGACGAGCTTGCTAAGGCGGTTCGCGGCTGAGGCAATCGTGATATCTCAACTCAGATCGCTCACTAAGCGCATCTCCTACCGGGCCCTGAGGACAATTCGCGACAGGCCGAAGGTTTTTAACACTTTCATGTCGGCGATGGCTGTCGCTCCTGCTGTTCGCCGTCGACTCGTGGCAATGAGTGACAGTGACGAGCGAAGCAGGCCGCCACGATCGATTCCCCTGAGCGATTACGGAAGCGAAATCGAAATCCTGCTGAGACTCACGCTCACAGTGAAATCATAGGACGCGCGATGAGGGTTGTTGTCGACATGCAGGGCGCGCAGGGCGCCAGTAGCAAGCGAGGAATTGGGCGCTACACTCGTGAATTCGCTCTGGAGATAGCTCGCACTCGGGGCGACATTGACCTGCACGTTCTGCTGAATGGGGCATTTCCCGAGAGTGCGATTGAACTTAGAAGGTCTTTCGCCAACGTGATGCCCCCGAGGAACATTCACATGTGGCAGCCTCCGTCTGACATCCGAGGCCTCGACCCAAAGCGGGGCGATATGCGTTTTGCGGCTGAACTAATGCGCGAGGCAGTACTGCGCCGGATTTCTCCCGATGTTGTTCACGTCATGAGTCCGTTTGAAGGCTATTCAGACGACATTGCATTCGGTGTGCATGATGAATCCCGCACCTACGTCACGACCGCCATGATTTATGACTTAATTCCCTTAGAGTTCCCCGACGAGTTTCTTAATTCGGATCCCCGCTTTTCTTCTTTTTATCAGCGGCAGTTGGATCAACTGCGCACGGTGGACGGTTTCTTATGCATCTCGGAATCTTCGGTCGCCGAGGCCAAGAAACACCTGGGGAGTAATCACTGGCGGGGTGTCAACGTCTCTGCTGGAGTCAACCCCATCTTTGGCCAGACAGGCGCTCGATCGCGCCGAACCCAGTCCACACTGCAGGCGTTGGGAATAGGCCAGCCCTATGTTCTCTATTTCGGCGGTTTCGACCCACGCAAGAACGTTCTTCGACTCATTGAGGCCTTTGGCCGTTTGACAACGACAGTGCGGGCGGGCAGAAAGCTTGTCTTGGCGGGGTGGCTTGCCGCTCACTTCGAAGAGCCAATTTTAAGGGCCATCCGGGAGAACTCGATCCCCGAGGAAGACGTCATTTTCACGGGACATGTCGATGACACACAGGCAAGTGACCTGATGGCCGCATGTGATCTATTCGTCTTTCCGTCAGTGCACGAAGGTTTTGGGTTGCCGGTGTTAGAAGCAATGACGAGTGGGGCTCGGGTCATTGCCGCCGGCACGTCGAGCCTGCCAGAAGTTGTTGGGTGGACAGACGCATTATTTGATCCCCTCAGTGTCGACGACATCGCGGAGAAGATTCAACGAGGTGTGACCGATGCAACCTTCAGAAAACAGCTGCTTCGAAACGGGCGAGAGCAATCTCGCAACTTTACCTGGCAGAAAACGGCCCGCCTTGCGATGTCTTTTTGGGCAGACCTCGTTGCCCAAGGGGTGCGCGGTACTGCGGAACGGCTTGAGTCTCACGAGGCGGCTGGCGCTACGGGCATGACTCACGTATCTCCTGTAGCAACAGACATAGCGAGCTCGGGTCGGTCGAGTTTCACGCCAAAGGACGTGAATAACCTTGCCGATGCGATGGCATTAACACTGCCGAACCGCGAGGGTGGGCCAACGATATTTCTCGACATCACCTCGACACGAGAGTTGGATGTTCGCACGGGGGTGCAACGGGTTGCCAAAGCGATTCTGATCGCGATGAGTAATGAACCGCCGAAGGACTTCCGGATTGAGCCTGTCTACCTGCAGCGATCCGGAAATCGTTGGGATTACTTTTATGCCCACGAGTATCGAGACACCTTGATGGGACGTCCACGGTCCGATAGTTCTGATAATCGGGCCGACATGCAATCAGGCGATGCGGTTGTCTGCCTAGACCTCTCCGGCCCGACTTTTCTCGAGGCGGCCACATCGGGCCTTTTTCTCAGGCTGCAGGCGTGGGGGGTGTCGATGCAGTGCATCGTTTTTGATCTTCTTCCGGTGACAATGCCCGACGTCTTTCCCGTCGGCACCTTCGAGGGTCACAGAGACTGGCTCGACGTCATTTCCCGCTTTGATTCCGCGGTGGCAATATCTCAAACTGTCGCGAATGAACTCACCACATGGCTCGACAAGAAAGTCAAGGATTTCGAGTCCCGGGTTCGGGTTGGCTGGTTCCCGCTCGGCGCTGATTTTGATGAACCCGTGTTTACCGAAAAACTTTCCGAGGTAGAAACAGCGCTCATTGACTCTTTGGGCGATTGCCCTACTTTTCTCATGGTGGGTACGATTGAGCCCCGCAAGGGCTACGACCAAGCCCTTGCCGCTTTTACATCCCTGTGGAATCAAGGGATTAGGGCGCACCTCGTCGTGGTGGGAAAGCCCGGTTGGTCGACCCTAGAAGACAACTTTCGGAGCAACATTCCAGAAATTGAAAAAATCTTGCGCGAACATCCGGAGGCCAATCATTATCTTCACTGGGTGGGGCAAGCCAGCGACATTCTGCTCGAAGAGCTCTATGCGCGGTCACAGTGTCTGCTTGCTGCGTCGTACGGCGAGGGCTTTGGGCTTCCCTTGATTGAGGCAGCGCACCACGGTCTGCCCATTCTTGCTCGGGACATAGCCGTATTTCGCGAGGTTGCCGGAGCCCATGCCACTTACTTCGTTAATGGATCTGCCGAAGACCTCGCGACCGGTGTTCGAGATTGGTTGGCGGCCTCGGCTGCAGGAGAAACGGTGGCTTCTGCCAGCATGCCCTATCTGTCGTGGGCGGAAAGCGCGAAACGTTTGACACAGGTGCTTCTGTCGAACCGCGCAGCATCGTCATAAGACGGATGGTCAACAAAGAGAGAACACCAGCCACAGGGAGCAGTCACACTAGTTGGCGAAACGGTGGCGAACGCGGTCAATCAGTTTTGCGCGGGGTATGAGGGAATCTTCTGCCCGATATCGGTCTCGATCCCGCGGGTTGATTCGTGAAGGCCGGCCAAGCAACGCAAAAAACTGCGCGACCAGAATGTCAGCGGAGTTTTCCCAAGAATGTCTGGCGGACTCCTGCTGCCAGAGCGATAGTTGTTTTTTGCGCAATTTCTCTGTCGTCAGGAGCTCGAAGAGAGTCTGCGCATCAGTGGCGTCATCGGCGAGGGTGAGTGTGAGGACGCCCTGGGGGGTAATCTCATCGAGCCCACCGGCGCGCGTGGCCAGGGGTGCGCAACCGGCGGCACTTGCCTCAAAGGGAATCATGCCCCAGCCTTCGGTCAGGGTCGGGAAAAGCACAACCTGCGCGTGACTAAATAACGCTTCTCGTTCCTCATCAGTTACGCGGCCCACTGCGTGAATCCGATTCCGAAACTGTGACGTCAGGGCGTCGTTCGCATCATCGGTGTCGTTCCCCGAGTTGATTGTCGGCCCTGCAAAGACGAGGTGACCCGTCCAGCCGAGTTGTGAAACGCGTTCAAAAATGCGCCGAGCCCAGCTAATGTTCTTGTGCGGGTAATCCGTGCCCAAGACAAAAATATATTTCTTGACCAGAATGTCTTCGACGGCTGTCGAATGTTTCGAAACTGACGAAATAAGCCCAGCGTGCTCCTGTGGCGCCTGCGTTGCAGAGGAAGGGGCTCCTGCCGGCAGAACAAAAAGGAGGTTTGCTTGTGCCCCGTGCGAAAAAGCAAGGGCATCCCTCATGACGTGCGCAGAGAGCACTGCAATACCGTCAGCACGATCGAAGCTTGCTTCGGTTGCCCCTATGTGATCACGGTAGTTTTCATAGCCGCGGGAGTATTGGGGCACCTGGTTCAGAATCAGGTCTAGCGACCAGATCACGTTACGGGCTCCGAGCTCAGCGATAAATGGCCACTCCACCGCAGCAAAGTCTTGGTAGGGGCGAAAGGCAACGTCGAACTGGCCGGCCAAACGAATGGACCGGTGTGAGACAAAGGTTGTCTTGTGCAGCGGGCGTTGAGCCTGAAGTGCTGCGAGTGTTGATTTCACGCCGGCAGATTGTTGTTCCGACGCGGTCCATACAATGCTGTTGACGTCTGCATGCTCGTCGAGAGCACGACAGAGCGAGACGGCTGCCTCGAATGTTCCGTTCAGCCCTCCAGAAAGGCGCTCTGCATCAACCACAATTCTGAGTCCGCTTGCCGCGACTCTCGCAATCTTAAGAGCGCGATGATACGGCAGGTCTCCAGCGGCAAGAAAGCCCCTGATGAGTGCATCCGACTCTGCGTATGCGACGGTGTCCCACCGCGCAGTGAGCTCAGTGCCCTGCGGGTGGGAAACGAAAACATCGTCAGCAAGAACATTGACGAGACCGACCCCTGCACAGCGAAAAGACAGATCTAACCACAGCCCATCTGCGACACTCAGGTCGGCGGTGGTGGCGGACACAACATTCAGCGCGCGCCGAGAAATGTAGACGCAGTGGGCACCGGCAACGGGAACATACGGTCTCAGCTTCGCCGAGCGTTGAGCGATTCTCTCGGCGATGGCGGAAACTTGGCTCGGGTCTGCAATTTCATCCGAGTCGCCAAGAGTCGTTCCCACTCCGAATATTGAAGTTCCCGATGTCAGCGCAGTGGCTGTTGCCGTCGTTGTTGAGGAACGGCCCGCAGCGATCATTCGGACATCCCATTCGGTTCCGACAATAGATTCTGCCGAGACAACGATGAGGTCAGCCGGAGCAAGAAAATCGAAGAAGTCCGCCACATTACTTTCGGTCACCGCACCTGAACTGCCCGGTGGGTTCGCTACGAGGAATAAAGTGCGACGGGACTTCTTTTCTGCGCCACGAATGAGCTCCACTGTGTGCGGTGGCACAGGATGGGGACTAAGAAACACAATGGGGCATGACGCTTGCGCGTGCAGCAAGATACTCGTGAGGCCAGCCGCCGAGACATTCCCGCCATTCTCACACCTGACGACGATCACGACGTCACCCACCGCGAGGGTACGACCCAACAGTTCATCGGGCGACGTGACGTGCTGCATGTCTCGCTCCTCGCCGGTCGTTGGCTTAATTCTAGGGTGCCGAAGGACTGTGTCTCATGAACGAAGGGCGCCCCCGATCAGAAACCGGGGACGCCCTTCGTGATGTGTTGAACGGAGCTAGCCGTTGATCACCTGCGGCACGCCCAGGGACTTGAGCCCCTCAACGCCGAACTCGAGACCGTAACCCGACTGCTTGGCACCGCCAAAGGGAATCATGGGGTGCACGCCACCGTGTGAGTTGATCCAGACGGTGCCGGAAACAAGGCGGGAGGCCACTTCGCGAGCCTTGCCGGCATCGGCCGACCAGACCGAGGCTCCCAGACCTACGTCGACGCCGTTGGCCCACTCAATAGCCTGCTCGAGGTCGCTGTAGCGAATCACGGGCAGAGCGGGACCGAACTGCTCAATCTGAACCAACGCGTTGTCGTTCGACAGCTCGTCGACGATCGTGGTGGGGTAGAAGAAGCCCTTCTGGTCGGGGTCGGGGTTGCCGCCCATGACAACCTTTCCGCCACCCTTCTTGGCCTTCTCGACGAGATCGGCCACGATGTCGAACTGCTTCTTGTTCTGAAGCGGACCGAGCACGTTGTTCTCGTCGATACCCTCGCCCATGGGCATGGCGGCAGCAACAGCGGCCAGCTCACGCACCACGTCGTCGGCGATTGATTCGTGAACGTAGAGGCGCTTGAGAGCGGCACACGTTTGTCCGGTGTTGATGAAGGCGCCCCAGAAGAGCCCCTCGGCGATGGCCTTGGGGTCAACGTCGGGCAGAACGATACCGGCGTCATTGCCACCGAGCTCAAGCGTCAGGCGCTTGACGGTGTCGGCCGAGCTGCGAATGATTGCCTTACCTGTGGCCGTCGAACCCGTGAACATGACCTTGCCGATGGCGGGGTGACCCGAGAGGGCCGCTCCCACTTCGCGGTCACCGCTGATCACGGTGACGATACCTGCAGGCAGAACGGTGTTGATGACAGCGACGAGCGCGGTCACAATGAGCGGAGTGAACTCAGAGGGCTTGACGATGACGGCGTTACCCATGCGAATGGCGGGCGCGACCTGCCACACGGTAATCATCGCTGGCCAGTTCCAGGGCCCAATGGCGGCTACGAGCCCGATGGGCTTGTATGTCATCTCGGCGTGACCGCTCTCGTCGTCGACGACCGTCTCGGTCTCGAGCGGCGTGGCGGCTGAGGCGCGCATCCAGGCGGCGGCGCCACCAATTTCGAAGCGGGCGTTCGGGCCGTTGAGCGGCTTGCCCTGCTCGCGCGAGAGAAGCTGGGCGAGAGGCTCGGCGTGAGCCTCGATGGCGTCGGCAGCCTTCATCATGAGGGCGCTGCGCTTTTCGTGGCCGAGGGCGGCCCACGAGACTTGAGCCTTCGTAGCGGCCGCGATGGCCTTCTCGAGATCGTCGACGGTGTCGACAGCGACCTTGGCAACAAGATTGCCGTTTGCAGGGTTGAGGATGTCGCGCGATGCTCCCGTGGGTGCGATGGCGGCGAGCAGGCTCTCTAGGGTGTCCATGAATCTCCTCCTTGAGACGGATTATGTTGTCCACGATACCCGCAAGTGACGATGACGTGCCGGCGACGATGGTGCACAGCACTTGCCTTCGCGCGCAGGTATTCTGTGCACGATGTTCGGGCAGTGTTAGAGCCCCGCTGTGGTGGCGTGCCGACTGCCGGGCGAATTTCTCCCATGTCATCCCCTTTTACCCCTACGATTTGCTTCGTGACTAAATCCAACCTGCCTCTTCGTCGCCGCGGTTTTGACTACGTATTTATCGTCTTCTTCTGCTGGGCCTTTGTGTCGTGTGTCATCAGTGACGCGGTTCCCACGCTCGGAATCGTGCAGTCTGCTGACTCAACGAACATCTTGGCGCAGTGGAACTACGCCTATGCGTCTGTCAATGATCCGCTCTTCTTGAACCCACCGGTCTGGATGCGATTTGTGACCGGGCTGTCGGCGTTTGTTTATGCGCCGTTCTATGTCGTCTTGGTCTATGCCCTCATCACGGCGCGCAACTGGATTCAGCTGCCCGCGGTCATCTACGCGACCCTTATCGCCGGAATCACCGGAGTGGTCGTCTTTGGCGTCGAGTTCTTCGGTGAAGCACAGTGGCGCACGCCCAACCCGCTGGGATTCCTGGCTTTCAACCTGCCCTATGTGCTCATTCCCCTGCTCTTGCTGATTCGCATGCGCAAGCCCCTGCCCTTTACGCGAGCGTTCTAGCGCAGGGCGTGTCACTGTGACGACGACTTCGTCGGCTCACTGTTGCGCGCCGAATTCGGTCGGGGGCGCAATGTCGCGGGGCAGACTCGATACTTCGGCGAAGGCTTCGAGCGCTCGGGTGCGTGCGTTGGCCAGCTCAACGATGGGTTCGGGATAGGCGTCGGCATCAGCGCCATCAAAGGCACCGAGGTAGCGACGCAGGTAGAGGCGTTTGGGGTCAAACTTTTCGGCTTGCAGCACCGGGTTGAACACCCGAAAGTAGGGGGCGGCGTCGGCTCCACAGCCGGCAACCCACTGCCAACTCGCTGCGTTACTGGCGGGATCTGCGTCAACGAGCGTGTCCCAAAACCACTGTTCGCCAATGCGCCAGTCAATCAGCAGGTTCTTGATTAAGAACGACGCGGCCACCATGCGAACGCGGTTGTGCATGTAACCGGTTTGCCAGAGTTCGCGCATTCCGGCGTCGACAAGGGGCACGCCGGTGCGACCGTCTTGCCAGGCTGACAACACCTGCGGATCGGGGGGCGCCCACGGGAATCCGTCAAATCGGCGATCGAAGTTGCGCGTCGCGATATCGGGCCAGTGAAACAAGAGGTTGTAGCTGAACTCGCGCCATCCGACTTCGGCCAGGAACTTGGACATATTGCGGGACATCTCGGCGTTGGCGGTACGCCGAATCTGATCGACGCGGTGCCAAATCTGAAACGGGCTGATTTCTCCGAAGCGCAGGTGGGGCGAGAGCTCGCTCGTGACGAATTCGGCGGGGACATCCCTTTCGTCGGCGTATCGCCCGAGACGGGCTTCGACGAAACGCTCGAGTTGGTCGTGAGCAGATTGCTCGCCCGGATTCCAGCGCGCGGCAAGTCCGGCAGACCAGTCGGGATGTTGCGGAAGCAGGTTCCACGAGTCGAGTCGGTCACTCGCGATGTCGTCTGCCAAACCTGCCGGCAGCGCTTTCGGGGCATCGAGGGGTGCGCGAGGCGGTTCGGCGCGCGCCAGGAAGGCCTTCCAAAACGGCGTAAAGACCGTATAGGGCGTTCCACCCCCGGTGCGTATGGTCCACGGCTCGACGAGAAGGCTGGCCTGAAAGCTGTGCGCTTCGAGCCCCGCGGCCCGCGCGTACTCCTTGATTGCCGCATCCACGTCTCGCTCAGCGCCACCGTAGCGCCGATTCCAATAGATGGCCGTTGCGCCCGTCTCGCGCAGCAGGTCGCGAATCACATCATGGGCAGCACCGCGGCGCAAAACGAGCCGCGATCCCAGACGCGTCAATCGGGTTGAGAGGCGGTCGAGACTGTGGTGCAACCACCACTTGCTGGCACCTCCGAGGGGACGTATTCCCGTCGAGACCTCGTCCCAGATATACACAAAAACGATTGGCTGGCCACGATCGACCGCGGCGGCCAGGGCCGGGTTGTCGGCCACCCGCAGATCGTCACGCAGCCAGACGACGCTGGGGCTCTGCGTCGCAGGTCGACCGGATGATTCACGGTCCGATGACTTAACACTCATGATGAGTCACGATAGAGCACCGGGCAGAACGATGGGCCGGTTACAGAGGCTACGTAACCGACCCGTCATTCTCGCTAACACCAAGAGAGCAATCACAACACGGCACTCAATGAGAAATCGTGTGCTGTCAGAATATAACGAAATGGTAACGGTGGGAAGAGGTTTTGCACTTTTTCTCATGAGACGCACAAAAAAGATTTCTTTAGAAGAGGTCGGGACTGGGAGCACTGGCGTGCAAAATCAGCACGTCGGCGTGGGTGTCAAACCGGTAACCGATGCCCCGAACGGTGCGCACAATGTCTTCGAACCGACCAAGTTTTGACCGCAGGCGGCGCACGTGCACATCGATTGTTCGATCATTCGGGATGTCTTCTTCGCCGGCAACCCACAGTGACGTGATCAATTCGTTGCGCGACACCGTTTCGTTCTTGTTCACCACGAGGTACTGCAGCAGTTCAAACTCCTTGTAGGTCAGTGCGGCCTGTTCGCCGTCGATGACAACGCGCTTACGAGAGAAGTCGACCACCACAGCTGCCACTCGTTTGGGCTTGTCCCCGCGAACACGGGCCACGGCGGCCGGCTCGTGCAGGGCCAGGCGCACCACGTCAACGTCGCGGCCCGCGGTTGATTCTGGCGCGAGGGCGACCGCAGCGTAGGTTTCTGCATCCGGAGCGAGCTGCGTCGCCAGGGTTTTGAGGGCCTCAACCAGCCGGGGAAGGTCGATTCCATTCGCGGCAGCCTTCGCCTCGTCGATACCGACATAGAGCGCAAAGCCTCTCGGTTGCCGGGCTTCGGAGAAATCCTCAGGAGTTTCGTTGTGCTGTGTCATGTGTGATGCCGTATTCGTCAATCGGTTGAAACCGAGAAAGTCGAGAAAGGGATGATGTGTGGACTTAGCAACAACAACACATTCGACACGCGCACATGTCGACGCGAGCGACCATGATGGTCGGCGCCGGAGAGAATGCTTGTGTCGTCACGAGAACAAGTTTAGAACATGTCTGAGTCGAGAGGAACGCCTTCTTTCGTGCCGTCGACATAGGCTGGAGCTCGAAACGAAAGGGGCGTGCATGACGGGGCAACACGGTCATTCTGTGGTCTGGATGCAGGCCGCTCTTGCCGAGGCTCGCACTGCGCTAATTACCGACGATGTGCCCGTCGGTGCTGTCGTGGTTGATGGAGACGGACAGATTATTGCGCGGGGGCGCAATCAGCGTGAATTGACGGGTGACCCCACGGCTCACGCCGAAGTGGTAGCTCTGCGCGAGGCCGCCGCCCGTCGCGACACCTGGCACCTTGATGACGTCACCCTGGTCGTGACCCTTGAGCCGTGTGCGATGTGCGCCGGCGCGATACTGGCTGCGCGGGTGCCGCGCGTCATTTTTGGTGCCTGGGACGACAAGGCCGGAGCCGCCGGATCGGTCTATGACCTTTTACGTGACCGGCGATTGCCGCAGCGCGCGGACGTCACCGGGGGGCTGCTCGCCGCGGAGTGCGCCAGCTTGCTTACGGAGTTTTTTCGAGGCCGGCCAACCAGTCGCGAAGCATAGCCTTACTCGCCGCCTGCATAGCGTCGCTCAGCCGTTCGCGCTCGGCACGAAGAACCTCCACGTTGTAACCGGCAGCCGTCACAGCATCCGGTGCATCGGTGAGCCACTTCTCGTGCATCTCTGCCGTGGTCTCGGGATGAAACTGAACGGCTAACGCCCAGTTGTCGATGGCGAAAGCCTCGTGCGCATACTCATCACTACGAGCAAGCAGGGTTGCCTGTTCGGGAAGCGTGAACGTGTCGCCGTGCCACTCCATCACGGGAACGCGATCGAAGTGGCGCACGGGTGATGCGCTACCGGCCGCCGTAGGAACGACATCGCGAAACCCGATCACGGTCTGTTCGCCGCGATAGACAGTTGCGCCGAGGGCACTCGCCATGATTTGTGCCCCAAAGCAGACGCCCAACGTGGGCCGTTCCCGCTGCATCCAGGCGGCGAGCCATGCTTCTTCTCGAGCAATGTAGGCGTGCTCGGCCTTGTCGTAGACGCCGTGGTCATTGCCGAGCACAATAACGACGTCGATGTCTTTAGTGCCCGTCGTGAAGTCGAATGATCGAGCGTCAACGACCCGGGCGTGATAACCCGATTCCGTGAGCACCTCGTGCAGGTTGCCCAGATGAATCTCGGGGTCATGCTGAATGACGAGAGCTGTGCGGTGCACTAGTCCGTTCCCTTAATCACCACAGCATCAGTAGAAATGCTGTGCGGATCACCCCGATCAACGTCGGGTTCAATGTAGATCATTCGGGCATCGGGCACGCTCTGGCGAATGCGTTTTTCAATCGTGTCGATGTTTTTCGCAACGGTGGAGAAGGGAAGGCCGGGGGCAAACGCCAGCTTTGTCGCGACCAAGATTTCTTCGGGACCGAGATACAGGGTTTTGATGTGCAGGATTCGCTCT
>WLNS01000139.1 GCA_009699665.1 Actinomycetota bacterium | reverse complement strand
CGGCATGGAAGTTTTTGGCGATATCGAGGCTTTATTAGCAACAAGGTCTAAATAGTTCACACAAAAGTTACAATGGTTTTTCCCCTACTTTCTCGAGGGGTTATACCCTCAAACTAAGAAGCTTTTTTTCGCCCCCATCGAAAAGCGGTATCCCCATGCCATCACGCGCAAAATCCAACGTCGTCCCGCCGGAAAAAAAGACGTTGAAGCTCAAGGTTTCACATACGGCGACGGTTCCCAGAGATCCTGTTGCGACATTTAGAGTGCTGAGTCGGGATCGAGAGGAGTTGACCTCTCTGTTGACGATTGGCCGCCCCGCGCGGGCAATTCAGATTGACGAGATTGCCCCGAATAAAAATGGCCCGCAGGGTAATGCGCAGCCAAACAGCCGGCTGCAAGTTTCTCTCTCAGATAGAAATTCCTTCGATTACGAAGAAATCAGTCGCACACATGGCTCGTCGCTCCATTCGCGCATGCACAACTTCCGAGGGCTCAGTTCCCTCCTGCTCCGACAGGTGGATTCTCGATGGGAATTAAGACCCAAATCCGTTCCGGGGAATTCTCTGGGACACACTGCGGTGACGTGGACCACAACTTTTCACCCGCGAAGTGCGCTCGCGCGGCATCTTCTGAAAATGTGGCTGACGTATCGTTGGCGCAAGTCCAGCGCCGAGGCCATGCGGGCCAATCTTGCACGCGTCGTAGAATACGATCGGCCGCTCATCGGAGCAACACCTCTGCGACCTAGTGCGACTGCAATCCCCGCAGTTTGAGCATCACGTCGTCGCGCAGCTGCTCGGGCGCGGTCTCTTTGCACGCACGCGCGACGGCGTCCTTTAAGACTTTGCCCACATTGTGCTCGTCGGTGCAGCCAGTGCAGTTCTTCATGTGTTCACGAATGTCGGCGGCGTCTTCAGAACAGAGCTCGTTGTGCAGGTAGTCCTCAAGGACTTGTTTGGCCTTTTCGCATCCGCAGTCGGTCATGATGTGCTCGCCTTCGCTGTGGTCCCCAAGCCCTGTTCTCGGGCATAGTCGGTGAGGGATTCGCGAAGCAAACGGCGTCCGCGGTGTAGCCGACTCATCACCGTTCCGGATGGTGTGCTCATAATGTCCGCGATCTCTTGATAGGAAAAGCCCTCGACATCGGCGAGAAAAACCGCAATGCGAAACTCTTCGGGTAGCGCTTGAAGGGCATCCTTCACGACACCGGCGGGCATGTGGTCAATGGCTTCGGCTTCGGCTGATCGGCTTGAGGTCGCCGTGCGCGACTCAGCCGAACCCAACTGCCAATCCTCGAACTCCTCGAGTGGCGCCTGAAAAGGCTCGCGGACTTTTTTGCGGTAGTTCGTGATGAACGTATTCTCGAGAATGCGGTGCAGCCACGCTTTCAGATTCGTTCCCTGCTCAAACTGGGCAAAAGCGACATATGCCTTCATGTAGGTCTCTTGAACGAGATCGTTGGCATCAGCCGGGTTGCCGGTCTTACGCATGGCGTGTCCGTAGAGCTGGTCAAGATAGGGCATGGCCTGCTCGACAAACAGCGCGTTCTTGGCTTGCGACGACTCACTCATCTCACTCCAGCCTAGGCGAGCCTCGGCGGAGGGCGCAGACGCAGGGCGCACGGGACATTCAGTGAGCATGACACTCCCCTTTCGATACCTCGGTAACCTGTAACTAATGCTGAGGTCACCGTATTCCCGCCCGGAGTTCAATCCGTATGGCGATGACGCCTCCGAACCAGAGGTGAGCGGGCCGTGGAGCGCCCCCTCGGCTGCAGGTTCCCTCGACGCGACGCTCTGCCTCCCCGGCTCCAAGTCACTGACCAATCGCGAGCTTGTGCTCTCTGCTCTGGCCGCAGAACCGTCGACGCTGCGCAGCCCCCTTCATTCGCGAGACACACACCTGATGGTCGAGGCGTTGCGCTCACTGGGCACCACCATTGTTGAACACCCGGGCGCGTCGCCGTTCGGTGGTGACTGGGTTGTCACTCCCGGCGAACTCACCGGAAGCACCACCATCGATTGTGGCCTGGCGGGAACCGTGATGCGCTTTCTGCCCCCCGTGGCTGCGCTGGCGCTGGGGCCCACCACGTTTGACGGCGATGCCGCGGCTCGGCGACGTCCGATGAATGTCACAGTTTCGTCACTGCGCGACCTCGGGGTCGACGTCGCCGACGAGGGGCGAGGGGCTCTGCCGTTTACGGTTCACGGCTCGGGGGCGGTGGCCGGTGGTGCCCTCGCGATTGATGCGTCGAGTTCAAGCCAGTTTGTCTCCGGCCTGCTTCTTGCCGCAGCCCGATTTGATGCCGGCCTCAACCTCACACACGAGGGTGAACGACTGCCGAGTCTGCCCCACATCGAGATGACAATCGAGACCCTGGCCCAGCGCGGCATTGCCGTGACCAGCGACCGGCCGGGTCATTGGCGCGTTGCGCCCGGCAGCATCAGTGGGCGCGAGGTCACGATTGAACCCGACCTGTCCAACGCCGCACCGTTTCTCATCGCCGCGATTGTGGCCGGTGGTTCGGTCACGGTCACCGGCTGGCCTGCGCCGACCACTCAGGTGGGCGATGACCTGCTCAACATCCTCCCCCTCTTTGGCGCGACCGTGTCGCGCACCGGCACAAACGTCACGGTGTCGGGATCGGGCTCCGTCAACGCCGTCACGCTTGACCTCACCACCGGTGGCGAACTGGCGCCCGCACTCGTGGCTCTCGCCGCCCTCGCTGACGGAACGAGCGAAATCACCGGCATCGGGCACATCCGCCACCATGAGACCGACCGACTGGCCGCGCTCGTTACCGAAATCAACGCCCTCGGCGGGCGCGCCACCGAACTGCCCGACGGCATCCGCATTGAACCTTCCCCTCTGCACGGTGGCGTGTGGCACACCTACGAAGACCATCGCATGGCCACGGCCGGTGCCATCATCGGTCTGAGCGTTTCCGGCGTCGAAATTGACGACATCCGCACGACGTCGAAGACCCTGCCCGAGTTCCCCGAACTGTGGCTCGACATGCTCGGCCAGGCCGAGAAGGGCTAGGCCGCCGCCGTGTCGTGGTTGTCGGATGACGGAGAAGAATCTCGTTACGACGAATCCGACGTGCGGGTGCGGCCGAATCGAAAGGGCACGCGACCACGCACCAAGAACCGGCCCGCGCACGAGGCTGCCGTCGACGGAATGGTGATTGCCGTCGACCGCGGTCGCTACACCGTGCTGGTCGATAGGGACGGCGCCGGTCGTCACGTTGTCACAGCGACTCGAGCGCGCGAGCTCGGCAAGGACGCGCTGGTCACAGGCGACAGCGTTGCCCTGGTGGGTAACACAACCGGTGACGACGGGTCACTCGCGCGAATTGTTCGCATTCACGAACGTTCGAGCATCCTGCGGCGCAGCGCCGACGACACCGATGCCGTGGAACGTGTCATCGTGGCCAACGCCGATCAGATGCTTATTGTTACGGCGGCCGCAAATCCCGAACCGCGCGTGCGCCTCATCGATCGCTATCTCGTTGCGGCCTACGACGCCGGCATCGCGCCCCTCCTCTGTGTCACAAAGACAGACCTGGCCGACCCCGCCGATTTCCTTGCCAATTTTGTGGGACTGGGCATTCCCGTCGTAACCAGTCGCTCAGATGACCCGCCGCTTGCCGACCTGTCGCAGCTTCTCGTAGGGCATATCACGGTAGCCGTGGGGCACTCGGGCGTGGGCAAATCAACACTGGTCAACGCGCTCGTACCCTCTGCACATCGTGCCACGGGAATCGTCAATGAGGTCACCGGACGCGGTCGGCACACATCGAGCTCTACCGTGTGCTTTGAATACGTGTCGCCCCAAGGAAACGGCTGGCTTGTCGACACACCCGGCGTTCGGTCGTTCGGACTCGGCCACGTCGACACGCGCAACATCATCAAGGCATTCCCCGAACTCGACCGGCTCGCCCAGGCATGTCCGCGCGGGTGTACGCACCTACCGAACTCGCCCGACTGTGCCATGGCCGAGGCCATCTCGGCCGGAGCCCTCGGAGACATCGGTGCGTCACGACTCGACTCGCTGCACCGTCTGTTGCTCACCTTCG
>WLNS01000138.1 GCA_009699665.1 Actinomycetota bacterium | reverse complement strand
TGCTGGAACTTCGACCGCTCGATGGGTCAGAACCAGGAACTCTCCATCATGAACAAGGTGTTCTCGTCTGAGCTCATGATTGGTGTCATTACCGACGCCATGCGCGTGGTGGGCGTTGAGTCGTACCGCCAGCACACCGGACTCATGGAACTCCTCCAGGACGCCATGGTCTACCCGCTGTTTGACGGCGGAAACGTGGGCGTTCGTCGTCTGCAGCTCCAGCGCATCCTCTCTGCCGAGGGATACGACCCCATGGCCGCGGCCGAAGCCCAGTTCTAGGAGAAAAAAATGACGAAAATCACGCTCATCGGTGGCCCCACCGCCCTGATCGACATCGACGGATTTACGGTCCTGACCGACCCCACGTTCGATGCCCCCGGCGAATACCCCATCCCGGGTGGGGTGCTCGTCAAGCAGAGCGGTCCCGCCATCGCATCGGCAGACCTTCCCCACATCGACGTCGTGGCGCTGTCGCACGCCCATCATCCCGACAATCTGGACGGTGCTGGCGCATCCCTGCTACCCGTGGCGACCACGGTGCTGGGTACGTCGATGGCGGCCGAGCAGTTCTCGCTCGTGACGGCTCTCGAGCCGTGGCAGTCGGTGTCCCTCACCGGCGCAAACGGCAAGGATGTCATATTCACGGCCGTGCCCGCGCGGCACGGACCGGTCGGTTGCGAAGAGATGACGGGCATCGTCACCGGATTTGTAATCGAGTCGGCCAATGCCGGCACAATCTACATCAGCGGTGACAATGCGGCCCTCGAACTCGTTGACGAGGTTGCCGCACGCTTTCCGAACGTGAGCGTGGCCGTGCTGTTCACCGGAGCTGCGCGCGTGGGCCTCTTCGACAACGCGCCGCTCACCCTCACGGCAGAGATGGCTGTCGAGGCGGCAAAAAAGCTGTCCGGCGCAGCCATCTTCCCCGTGCACAGCGAGGGTTGGGCACACTTCAGCGAAGATCGACAACTACTGACGTCTGCCTTCGACGCAGCCGGAATTTCCGATCGACTGTTGTTGGTCGCTCCCGGGGCTTCGGCAACAGTCGCCTAAACGAGACGGGAGGTAATCGTCGGGCGGTCCGTCAGACGCTTTTTACGGCGGGAGGAATCTCTGCTTGCGCATAGGTTGCTTCCTGCACAAAGTTCGACTCTCCGAAGGGCGTGTGCGCCGAACGGTCCACGCCAAACGAGAAGACATCGGGTCGTGCATAGTGACCGGCCCCGTCAGCGAAGAACTTGGCAAACGGAATCATCGAGAGGTCGAGATCGGCATAAATGATCGCCTCGTCATCGCGATGCGGATCACCCATCCACTTTCCGTTGGGCGCGATAAAACCGGTCATGCCGCCACCGACCGTCGGAGCGTCGGGCCCCTTGGGCACGTTAAGTCTCTCGACGATCTCTTCTGAGATGCGCCCCTGCACCACAATCACGAAGGTCTGCGAGCAGATGGCGTGAGCCTGGGCGAGCGTGCCCGAGTAGTGGTCAAAGTCGTCGGCGTTGGGGTCGGCGTGCGTTGCGTTGATGGCCGGCCAGGCCGCAACGTGAATCTGCTCGCCCAAGGCGGCCAACGCATACTTGTTGAGGTCCATGCTGTGTTCAAAACAGATGAGTCCACCCACCTTGGCAAAGCCCGTGTCGACAACAAAAACGTCACGGCCGTCGCCACGACCCCACACGGTGCGCTCGGCATTGGTGGGATGCAGCTTGCGATGCTTGGCAACGAGCTCACCGGAGGGTGAGAACCAGGCTTGCGTGTTGTAGAGGGTTCCCCCTTCGCGCTCGTCAACGCCGAGGCATACCCACACGCCCGCACGCCGACAGGCGTCTCCGATGGCCTGCGACTCATCGCTCGGAAGTTCAATCGAATTCAGATAAAGTTCGCGAAAGAAGGGGGCCGCGTACTTTGTCGTGTGCGACCAAATCCAGTGCGGATACCCGGGCAGAAACGTCTCGGGGAACGCGACCAGCTTGGCTCCCGCAGCACCCGCCTCTTCGATGAAGGCGATGGTCTTTTCGACTCCGGCCGAGAGGTTGAGAAACGGGGCTGCGGCATGTACGGCCGCTACTTTGACTATCTGAGAGAGTTCGTCCATGGTCACACCCTAAGGTTTCGATTGACAGTCACACAAGGCAATATGTGCGGCACTTCGGTTACTTCGCTGATGTGGTGTCGATCTCGCGCTGGCGGGCATCCTTAACCAGGCGGTACCAGATAAAGATCGCGAAGCCCGCGAACACCACCCATTCGATGGCGTAAAACACATTGAGCCAATTGAGGTTTGCGTCGATGATCGGTGGCACTGATTCGATGGCGTCGAGTCCTGTCGGCGGATTATCGATGACGAGATAACCCTCAAAGTACGTCGGCACGCCGGCCGGCCAGATGTTAGCGAGCGCTGCGACAGACATGGTGGTCGGCAACGACGGATCTTCGCCAGCGGCGGGCTCAACAGGTTGCTGAGACGGCATGTAGCGGCCGGTAATGGGCAAAAAACCCTGTGCGATGAAAGAGTCCTTGAGTTGGGCCGCAACCTGCTCTGCCTGCTGCTGTGTGCGTACCCAGCCCAGTCCAGCAGCAAGCGAGGCGGTCTCATTGTTCGAGAACGTCGTATATCGACCGATCACCCAATAACCGTCGACGCCATAGTTGAGGCGATGCGCCAGCACCATGACGCTGCTCGTGTCGAGTTGGGCCTCAACGGTGACGCGACGAGCGGCGGCATCTTCGGTCACGGGTTTTCCCGGAGTCGACAGGGTATCCAGCGGCACCGCTCGTTGATCGGTAACGCTGTTCTGCTGTGCACTGATGACCGCGCGTTCTACCTGCCATTTACCCAGCCAGGCGAATACCGCGGCAACGGCCAATACAAAGACGAGCATGGCTATCCATCGAGGGCGCCGTGCAACCTGCCAAAACGTCATGAGAATCCGTCCTTTCCGAGCGAGACCTCGGCAACCTGGTTCCAGGCGGCCTCGGCCTCGTGATCATTGGTGGTAAGTTCTGCCGCAAGTTCAGCCGTCGCACGCGCGGTGTAGTCGGCCACCTCTCTGGCGCGACGTTGGGCATCCCAGCCTAACTCAGTCGCCATCAGGTCGGCGGTTCGCTCAGCGGCTTGAATCGCCCGATCCCGCGATTCAAAAATAAGACGCGTGCGGCGCATGAGCACGTCGTCGAGGTGTATCGCCATCTCATGGCGGGCCGCAAAAACAACTTCTGCCTCGCGATAGTCTTTCGTGCCCGGAAGCGTCGCCGCGAGACCCCTATCGGCCTCAATCATTTCGACGATGAGATCTATGTCGGTGCCATAGCGACCCAAGAGGCGCGTGATTTGATAGCCGCTCAAGCCCGTGCGCGTCGCGTACTCCGCGTGTCGATTCACCGCCGCCTGATAACCGTCGGCGCCCAGGAGGCTAATGTCTTTCGTTACCGATGCGGGAACCGAGTCGCGCACCGATGCCGGCAGATGCGCCACTGCCGCATCAATCGCGTCCTGTGCCATGACGCGATACGTCGTCCACTTGCCGCCAGCCACGACCGTTACCCCCGGCGCTGGGTTAGCCACGACGTGTTCCCGAGACAGCTTGGCGGTGTCATCGGTATCGCCGGCCAGAAGGGGTCGCAGTCCCGCGTAAACGCCGACCACGTCTTCTCGCGTGATGGGTTCGGCAAGAACGGCATTCACCCGATTCAAAATGTAGTCAATGTCTGCCTGAGTGGCGACCGGGTGAGCTGGGCTCAGATCCCACGGAGTGTCCGTTGTTCCGATGATCCAAAACCGCCCCCACGGTATGACAAAAAGGACGCTCTTTTCGGTGCGCAAGAGAAGGCCCATGAGAGACCTGAACTTGCTCTTCTCCACCACGATGTGCACGCCCTTCGACATGCGCACCGCGAAGGTTTCGGGATCCCCGATGAGGTCCTGCAGGTGGTCAGTCCACACTCCTGTGGCCACCACGACCTGTTTGGCTCGCACCTCGAACGTGTCACCGGTCATATTGTCTCGAACGCGCACGCCCACAACGCTGTCACCGTCGCGCAGGAACTCCTGAACGAAGGCGCGTGTGGCCACATGAGCGCCGTAGTG